>NZ_KV823475.1:23796-146554 GCF_001815965.1 Corynebacterium sp. HMSC22B11
CTCCGGGGACCTGCCATATGCCAACCAGGGCCACGGCGCCCCAGCCCTCGCACCAGCTCCGGCCCCGGCCCCGGCCAACGGCGAGCAGCCGGCACCGCCGGCGCCACCAGCAGCACAGCCCGCACCGGCGGCACCCGCCGAAGCGAATCCGGCTCCGCCCGCCGCGCCGCGACCGTAACTGGCCGCACAGCGCCTAAGATTCTAAGCGCTAAAACTTCCGGGACACCGCCGCGTCCCGGCCAGTGAAGATCTGCGTCTCCAACCCAAGAACCATGCCGATCTTGCAACTGCGAAGACAAAGATCGAGGAGGACACACACCGTTGGCTCAGCAGTGGAACCGTCGGCCGGCAGACGGCTCGCGGAATACGCGAGCGCTGCTGCTCCTCGACAACAGCCCGCAGCGCTATAACAAGCGCCTGCGGCTCTCCCTGTTTGCCATCGTTATCGTCGTCCTCGCGCTCATCCTGCGCCTGACCTGGGTCCAGCTCATCGCGGGCCCAACGCTCGCGGAACACGCCGCTGCGCAGCGCACAGCCGTCATTGCTGAACCAGCCCACCGCGGCGCCATCGTCGACCGCGAGGGCCGCAACCTCGCCTACACGATGGAAGCCAAGTCGCTGTCGGTGCTGCCGAATAAGCTGCGCGGCTACATGGACGAACGGCACAAGGCGAACCCGGATGAGGTCCCGCCAGCCGACGAGCGCATCGAGCAGATCGTCGAAGAACTGCCAGACATGATCCCGGCATCCGAAGGCCGGGTGAAAAAGGAAGACCTCCGCAAGAAACTCACCGACGAGAAGGTCACCTACACCGTCCTCGTCCGCAACGTCGCCCCAGACGTGGCACAGAAGGTCACCGAAAAGTTCCCGGAGATCACCGCGGAACGCCAGGACATCCGCCAGTACCCCAACGGTGCGGTGGCCCAGAACATCATCGGCAAGATCAGCGCCGATAACCAGGGCCAATTCGGCCTGGAGCTCTCCCAGGACAGCCGACTGCAGGGTGTTAACGGCTCCAAGACCCTGGACATCGCTGGCGGCCTCACTATCCCAGGCTCCGCCCGCGACGAACACCCGCCGGTCAACGGCGATAACTTCGAGCTCACCCTCGATCTCGACGCGCAGGCCTTCATCCAGCAGCAGGTGCAGCAGGCGAAGGATAACTCCAAGGCCGAGTCCGCTTCCGCCGTCGTGCTGGACGCCAAGTCCGCCGAGGTCATCGCGATGGCCAGCTCCGACACGATCGATCCCAACGGTGACCTGCAGAAGCAGCTGCGGGCCAACAAGGCCTTCGGCGACCGCAATACCGCGGAAACCTTCGAGCCGGGCTCCATCGCCAAGATCATGACGGCCGCGGCCGCCATCGAGGAGAAGAAGACCACCCCGGACGAGGTGCTGAAGGTGCCCGGCTCAATTGAAATGGCCGGCGTCACCGTCCGCGACGCGTGGGAGCACGGCGTGGCCCCGTACACCACCACCGGCGTGTTCGGGAAGTCCTCCAACGTCGGCACCCTGATGCTCGCCGAGCGCGTCGGTCAGGAGAAGATGTACGAATACTTCCGGAAGTTCGGTGTGGGCCAGGCTGCAGACGTGGGGATGCCACACGAGGCCGCGGGCTACATGCCGGAGCTCTCTCAGTGGTCGGGCGGCACCTTCGCCAACCTCCCCATCGGGCAGGGTATGTCCATGAACCTGCTGCAGATGGCCAGCATCTACCAGACGATCGCCAACGACGGCGTCCGCGTCCAGCCGCGCCTGATCAAGTCCATCACCAACTCGGACGGGGAGGACGTCCCGCAGCCGGTCCAGGGCGAGACGCGCGCCGTGTCCGCAGAGACGGCGAAGACCGTCCGCGCGATGTTCCAGTCCGTCACCCAGGATGACCCGAACGGTGTGCAAAACGGCACCGGTGCCGCGGCCGCAGTCGAGGGCTACCAGATCGCCGGCAAGACCGGCACTGCCCAGCAGATTGATCCGGACACCGGCGCGTATTCAAACTCCAACTACTGGATCACCTTCGGCGGCATCGCCCCGGCGGATAACCCCCGTTTCGTCGTCGCGATCATGCTGGACAACCCGCAGCGCGGCACCGAGGAAGGCGGTGGCGGCGGGGGCTCGGCTGCGCCGACCTTCCACAACATTGCATCCTGGTTGATGGATCACTACAACGTTCCGCCTTCCCCGAAGGCACCACGGCTCATGCTGGAGGCTCGATAACATGGCAACCCACCAGGCCACTGACAATTCCGACCGCAACACCAGCGGGGTAACCCTCCGCGCACTCGCGGCACTGACCGGCGGCACGGTCGCCGATACCCATCAGGACGTCACCGTCGACTCCGCCGCCATCGGTTCCGCAGACGTCCAGCCCGGCGGCCTGTTCTGTGCCGTTCCAGGTAGCCGCGTCCACGGCGCGACCTTCGCAGCCGACAGTGGGGCCGCTGCCGTCCTCACGGACGCCGAGGGCGCGGAGATCCTCGCCGATGCGGACCTCCCGCTGCTGGTCGTCGACGACGTCCGGCGCTGGATGGGGCCGGTCGCCGCGGCCGTCTACGGCCATCCGAGCCGCGACCTGCGCATCATCGGCATCACCGGAACCTCGGGTAAGACCACCACGACGTACCTCATCGAGCGCGCCCTGATGGCCAAGCACAGCGTCGGCATCATCGGTACCACCGGCACCCGGATCAATGGCGAGCAGATCCCCACGAAGCTCACCACCCCCGAGGCGCCGACCATGCAGGCCCTGTTGGCGCAGATGCGCGACCGCGGGGTCACCCACGTGGTCATGGAGGTCAGCTCGCATGCGCTCGCGCTGGGGCGGGTGACCGGCATCGATTTCGACGTCGCCGGCTTCACCAACTTGAGCCAGGACCACCTGGATTTCCACCCGACGATGGAGGACTACTTCGAGACGAAGGCCCAGCTGTTCCTCCAGGCTCAGGCCGAGGGCGCGGAGCTGCCTGCCGCCGTGGTCTGCGTCGACGACGACTGGGGCCAGCGCCTCGCCGGCATGATTGCAGACTCCGGACACCAGGCCCTCACCGTGGGCACCACGAAGCAGTCCGGCGCGGTTTGGCAGGTCACCGACGTGCACGTCACCCCGGCCGGCCGCCAGGAGATTACCGTGGCCACCGAGGGCGAGGTATTCAGCTACGACATCGGCCTGGTCGGCTCTTTCAACGTGGCCAACAGCCTGCTGGCGATCAGCTGCGTGACGCAGCTGGGGGAGGATCCGCAAGCCGCAGCAACGGCCATCGCGGATGTGCAGGTGCCGGGCCGCATGCAGGCCGTGGACGCCGGGCAGCCCTTCCTCGCGGTGGTGGACTACGCCCACAAGCCGGGTGCCGTCGCCGCCGTCGTCCGGACCCTGAGCGACTACCTGCCGTCCCCGACGGGGCGCATCGGCATTGTGCTGGGAGCCGGCGGTAACCGTGACCACGACAAGCGCCCCATGATGGGCGAGGAGGCCGCGAAGGTCGCCGATGCCGTCTTCGTTACCGACGACAACCCGCGCGATGAAGAACCCGCCCCGATTCGGTCGATGATCCTGGACGGGGTGCGCAAGGCAGCCGAGGCCCGCGAGGCGAACGGCGAGAAGGTTTTTTATGACGACGTCCCGGGTCGCGCGGACGCCATCCGCGCGGCGGTCGCATGGGCTCGCCCAGGCGATGCGATCGTGGTGGCCGGCAAGGGACACGAGACCGGCCAAGAGGTCCGCGGGGAAATCCACCCATTCTCCGACCTCGAGGAGCTCGCCGCTGCGCTTGAGCAGCGGGCGGGCGTTGACCAGCAGGCACACACGAAGATCCGCGACTAACGAGAGGCGACGAAGCAATGATTGAGCTTTCAGCAGGTGAAATTGCCGCCATCACGGGTGGCGAATTGATTGACGGCGCCGCCGCGGAGACTATCGTGGCGGGGCCCGTGGAGTTCGACTCGCGCAAGGTAGCGCCGGGGAGCATCTTCATGGCGCTGCCCGGGGCCACCGTGGACGGGCACGACTACGTGGCCGCCGCGGGTGAGCAGGGCGCGGCGTTGGCCATCGTGGGCCGGCCCGTTGGTTACCCGGCGCTGCTGGCGCCGGCCAGCGAGCGGGCTGAGGGCACCGATAATTCCGCGGTCTTCGGCGCAGATGAGGAGGGCTACGGGGCGGCGGTGCTCGCCGCCGTCGATAAGCTCGCGCGCCACAACACCGACGTCCTTGCCGACGAAGAGGGCATGGTCGTCGTTGGTGTGACCGGCTCGGCCGGGAAGACCTCCACGAAGGATCTGATCGGCGCGCTGCTGGGTGACCTGGGAGAGACCGTCGCCCCGCCGGGCAGCTTCAACAACGAAATCGGCCTGCCCTACACCGCGCTGCGCGCGGACCGAGACACGAAGTTCCTGGTCTCCGAGATGTCCGCCCGCGGTGTGGGCCACATTGCCCACCTGACCACGGTCACCCCGCCGAAGATCGGCGTCGAGCTGAACGTTGGCAGCGCACACCTCGGCGAGTTCGGCTCCCGGGAGGCGATCGCACAGGCCAAGGGAGAGCTCGTCGAAGCACTCCCTGCCGCAGAGGATGGCGGGATCGCGATCCTCAACGCAGACGACGACGCGGTGATCGCCATGCGGCACCGCACCCGCGCGCGGGTCGTCACCTTCGCGCTTGACGAGCGTTCCAAGACGGGGGAGCGGGCCGACTACTGGGCCAGCGACATCCGCCTGGACGAGGTCGCCCGGGCGTCCTTCCGCCTGCACCACCCGTACGGTGAGCCGGTGGACATCCGCCTGGGCGTGTTCGGTGCCCACCAGGTCTCCAACGCGCTCGCCGCCGCTGCGGTTGCGATCGAATCCGGCATGCTGCCGGCGTCGGCGGCCCGAGTGCTGGGCAACCACGTCGCCGCCAGCGCCAACCGCATGGATGTGCGAACCCGGCGCGATGGTGCGACTATTATCAACGATTCCTACAACGCCAACCCGGAGTCCATGCGCGCTGGCATCGACGCCCTGGCCTACACGGCCGGTGGTCGTCCGGAGGCCAGTAGCTGGGCTGTGCTGGGGCAGATGGGCGAGCTGGGTGAGGAATCCGCCGAGGAGCACACCGAGCTAGGCAAGTTCCTCGGCACCCGGGGCATCGATCACGCCGTGATCGTTGGCACCGGGGTCAATCAGCGTGCCATCGCCGATGCGGCGCGGGAGCACGGTGTGGATACCCGCAGCGTCGAGGATGTCGACGCGGCAGTGAATTTTGTGGATCAACATGTCAAACCCAAGGATGTTGTGCTCGTGAAGGCGTCATACTCTGATGGTCTCTGGGCGGTCGCCGAAGGGCTTTTGGCGGACGAAGGAGCATAAGGAAAACCCATGATGCAGATCTTCATCGCGGGCGCCGTGGCGTTCCTCGCGGCTGTACTTTTCACCCCGGTTCTCATCCGGAAGTTCTCGGACGAAGGCCTGGGACAGGAGATCCGCGAGGAGGGGCCGAAGTCCCACCTGAAGAAGCGCGGCACTCCCACGATGGGTGGCATCGCCATCCTCGTGGGCATCACCCTTGGCTATATTGTCGCGGTGCTGGTCGGGCTGATCTTTACCGGCTCCGGCCCCGGCGTGTCCGGCTGGCTGGTGCTGGGCCTGACCCTCGCCCTGGGCGGGGTGGGCTTCGCCGATGACTACATCAAGCTGGTCAAGGGGCGGAACCTGGGGCTCAACGCCCGGGCGAAGCTCATCTGCCAGCTGGCGATCGCCATCGCCTTCGGCGTGCTGATTCTGCAGTTCCCGGACTCCAATGACATCACCCCGGGATCCACGTACCTCTCCTTCGTCCGGGAGATGCCGACGTTCAACATCGCCGTGGGCGGCGCCGTCATCGGCATGATCCTGTTCCTGATCTTCATCAACATCGTCATCTCCGCCTGGTCGAATGCCGTGAACCTCACGGACGGCCTGGACGGGCTGGCGTCCGGCGTGACGGCCATCGTGATGGGGGCGTATGTGCTCATCACCTTCTGGCAGTTCCGCAACTCCTGCGCCGATGGGGCGGCGGCTGGGTGCTACTTCGTGCGCGATCCGCTGGACTTGGCGATGCTCGCCTCCGCCGGCTTGGGCGCCTGCCTTGGCTTCCTGTGGTGGAACGCCGCCCCGGCGAAAATCTTCATGGGGGACACCGGTTCGCTGGCCCTGGGCGGTCTTGTCGCCGGCCTGTCGATTACCTCCCACACCGAGCTGCTGATGATCATCGTGGGCGCGATCTTCGTTCTGGAGACCGTCTCCGTGGTCATCCAGGTGACCTACTTCAAGACGACCGGTAAGCGCGTGTTCCGCATGGCACCGATCCACCACCACTTTGAGAACGGCGGTTGGGCCGAGACCACCGTCGTCGTCCGCTTCTGGCTGCTCGCAGCCCTGGCCGCGATGACCGGCTTCGGCCTGTTCTACGGCGAGTGGCTGACCGCCACGAGCTTCTAAACCCGCGAAAGAGGGCCTATCATGTCCACCGATTCGATCCTTAACCCCCAGTCCGCTGTTGACATCATGCGCTCGCAGACGGTCTTCGTCGCCGGCGCCGGCGTGGCGGGCAAGGGCATCGTCGCCATGCTCGAGGGCATCGGTGGACGCTTCAAGGTTGTCGACGACCGCGCCCAGGCTGCGGATCTCAACACCGCCGAGGCTATTGCCGCGGTGTCTTCGGCTGAGACCGCGCCCGCACTGCTGATCACTTCGCCGGGGTGGCGCCCGGACTCTGAGCTGCTGCTCGCAGCCCAGGCCGCGGGCGTGCCGGTGATCGGTGACATCGAGGCCGCCTGGCTCGCGGACCAGGCCGGGGCCTTCGGGACCTCGCGCACCTGGATTGCGATCACCGGCACGAACGGTAAGACCACCGCCACCGCGATGACCACGGCGATGCTGCAGGCAGGGGGCCTGGCCGCCGTGTCCGTCGGCAACATCGGCACCCCGCCGGGGGCCGCGTTGGTGGCCGACGAGCGGGCGGACTACCTCGTCGCCGAAGTCTCCAGCTTCCAGCTGCATTGGGCGCCCAGCTTCACCCCGGACACCGGCGTGGTGCTCAACCTCGCGGAAGATCACCTGGATTGGCATGGTTCCATGGCAGGCTACGCCGGGGATAAGCTCCGCGCCCTTCGGGGACCGCGCCCGGTGGTTGCAGTGGACGAACAGCTCGTCCGCGAGCTCGCTGCGGACAACGGTGTCCCCAACGTGGTGGCCTGCAGCATGCAGGATCCTGCCGAGGTGCTCGCCCAAGCACATTTCCCGCTCGTTGTGGGGGTGGTGGAGTCCGAGGCAGGGGCGGTCATCACCGAGGTAGCCACCGCCGAGAACGGTGAACTGCAGGTCACCCCCATCGCCTCGGCGGAGGCGATTTCCCCACCGGGGCCGGCGGGCATCGCCGATGCTGTGGCGGCCTGCGCCCTCGTGCGAGCCTTCGACGTGCCGCCAGTAGCCATTTCGCAGGCGCTGCACGGCTTCGAAGTGCAGGCGCACCGTGGCCAAGCCGTGCACCTGGCAGAAGGGGTGATCTGGATTGATAACTCCAAGGCCACGAACCCGCACGCAGCCATCGCCGCGCTCGGCGGGCTAGAGAACATCGTGTGGGTCGCCGGCGGCCAGCTCAAGGGCGCGGAGGTTCACGACCTCATCGCCACCGTCGGACCTGGGCTGCGAGGCGCGGTCGTCCTCGGCTGTGACCGGGCGGAGATCATTCGTGAACTGGCGGCACAGTTCCCAGACCTGCCTGTCACGGAGGTCTCGAACACCGACCCGGAAGGAGCGATGGCCGAGGCGGTGGCCGCCGCCCGTAGCCTCGCTGCACCAGGGGACAGTGTTGTCCTTGCGCCCGCGGCGGCGTCTCTGGACATGTACACCGGTATGGCACAGCGCGGCGAACTCTTCGCCGCCTACGCTCAGCGCACAGGCGCCGAGGCTTGCACCAGCGAACGGGAGGGCGAGAACCAATGACTATGACTTCACACCACGGCTCAGGCCGTGATCGTGCCCGGCGCCAACCCGCCCGCACCGAGTACCCCCGCCGCCACGCGGATCAAACGCGACCGAAGCAGAGCGGTGGCGGGCAGAACTCCACCGCCAAGGGCGTGGGAGCCAAGATCAGCGCGGTGCTGGATGCCCCGCAGCTGAACTACAAGGTGATCCTGAGCATCACCCTGATGCTCACCGCCATTGGTTTGACGATGGTGCTGTCCTCCTCGATGGTCACCGCGCGCACCCCGGATACCTCCGTGTGGTCCGTATTCCTCAACCAGGCCCTGTACGTCGTCCTCGGCCTCGTGGTTGCCTGGCTTGCCCTGCGGCTCCGGCCGGACACCATCAAGGCCATCTCCCCGTGGCTGCTCGGCCTCGCACTGTTCCTGCAGGTAGCACTGTTCATCCCGGGGGTTGGTGTTGGCGCGGAAATCGGTTCCCACTCGTGGATCCGCTTCGGCTCCTTCGGTATTCAGCCTTCCGAGCTGTCCAAGGTGGCGCTGGCTGTGTGGGGTGCGGCGGAGATCAGCTCCAAGACGCGCCAGACCGACGAATTCCGCCCCGCTCTTGGTCGATTCCTGGCCGTGGGCACGGCCATGGTGCTTCTGGTTCTGCTGCAGAAGGACCTCGGCATGATGCTCACCGTGGGCATCGTGTTGATGGCGCTGTTCTTCTTCTCCGGTGTCTCGGCTCGCCTCATCGCCCTCGTCGGCGGTGTCATCGCGCTGCTGGCCACTGGCGCGACCATCGCCCAGGCCTACCGAAGCGACCGCATCACGACGTGGAAGGACACCCTGTTCCTGAACTTCCGGGAGGGCAGCACCAGCGGGCCGTCCTACCAGTCCTATCAGGGGCTGCTGAGCCTCTCGGACGGCTCCCTGACCGGCACGGGGCTGGGGCAATCTCGCGCGAAGTGGTACTACCTGCCGGAGGCGAAGAATGACTTCATCTTCGCAATCATCGGGGAGGAGCTCGGCTGGGTGGGGGCCATCATCGTGGTCGCGCTCTTCGCCTTCCTCGGCTGGTTCGGCATCCGCACCGCCCTGGCGCAGGCAGACCCGTTCCTGTCCATGCTCGCCGCAACCCTGACCCTGGGCATCGTCGTGCAGGCGTTGTACAACATCTCCTACGTCGTGGGCCTGATGCCGATGACGGGTATCCAGCTGCCACTGATCTCCGCGGGTGGTACCTCCATGGTCATCACCCTGGGCTCGCTCGGCCTCCTCGCCAATTGCGCACGCCACGAGCCCAAGGCGATCTCCTCGATGCAGCACGAGGGTCGTAGCCTCTTCGACCGGATGTTCCTGCTGCCGGAGCCGCTGCCGTACCGGGCGGGGGAGGAGCGCCGCATCGAGCGTCGCAATACGACTCAGCGCTACGGCCGACCGGTGACCCGCCGGGAGTCCACCGCGGGCACCGCGGGGCAGGATGTCCGCCGGGAACGTGACCGGAACCGTCGCGCGCAGGAGCGGCTGCCGCACCGCGATCGCGTGCCGGATTACGATGGCACTAATAGCTGGCACCGGCAGGAACCACTGCCGCAACGTCGAAGCCGCAGTAGCGCGAACCGCTACTCGCCAAGGAGGAAGTAGAAACCCATGGCCGACAGCACACACCGGGAGGATCATCCAGCAGGCGGGCGTACCGATGCCGCGCCGTCGGTGGTCGTCGCAGGAGGCGGAACCGCTGGCCACATCGAGCCAGCGCTCGCGGTCGCCGAGGCTGTGAAGCGCCTGGCCCGGAACGCCCGGATCACCGCACTGGGTAGCCCCAAGGGATTGGAAGCCTCGATCGTGCCTGACCGCGGCTTTGACCTGCGCATGATCCCGCCGGTTCCGGTCCCGCGGAAGGTGAATAAGGACCTATTCACCCTGCCGCTGCGTTTGAAGCAGGCCATCGACGAGACCAAGGCCCACCTCCGTGACGTCCAGGCGGACGTCCTCATCGGCTTTGGTGGCTACGTCTCTGCTCCGGCCTACCTCGCCGCCCGTTCGCTGGGAATCCCGTTCTTCGTGCACGAGGCCAACGCCCGTGCCGGCATGTCTAACAAGCTGGGCGTTCGCCTCGGTGGGACTGCGCTGGCCGCCGTGCCAGGCTCGGGCCTGAAGGACGAGAAGATCGTGGGCATCCCGGTCAAGGAATCCGTGTTGAACCTGGACCGCGCAGCGTTGCGCGCCGAGGCCCGCGAGTTCTTTGGCCTTGACCCCGAAGGACCGGTCCTCCTGGTCACCGGTGGTTCCCAGGGCGCGGCCAGCATCAACCGCGGGGTTGTTGACGCCGCCGATGCCCTCCACGAGGCGGGCGTGGGCGTCCTCCACGCCTTCGGCAAGAAGAACGAGATCACCGCACCCGAATTCGACACCGCACCCCGCTACCAGGCGGTGCCGTATATCGACCGCATGGATCTCGCGCTCGCCGCAGCCGACGCCGTACTGTGCCGCGCGGGTGCGATGACCGTCGCCGAGGTCTCCGCCGTCGGCCTGCCTGGCATCTACGTCCCGCTGCCGCACGGCAACGGGGAGCAGGAGCTCAACGCCCGCCCTGTTGTCGACGCCGGTGGCGGGGTGATTGTCCCCGATTCCGAGCTCGACGGCGCGCGCGTCGCCTCGGAGGTCACCGCACTGCTCGGCGACGAGCAGCGGCTGGCCCAGGCCAGCGCGGCAGCCGAGTCCGCCGGTCACCGCGATGCGGCGGACGAGATTGCTCGAGCTCTGCTTTCAGCAGCCCGCTAGGCGCCCAGACCCGCTTCAACCGGACGCCGGGCCACAGCACCAGCAGGTGGCCTCTCCCGGTGCGATTATTACGACACCCCTTTCAAGGCAATAGCCCTTCCCACGAAGATTGAGGATCCCATGACCACGCAGCCTGAACAGATTGATCTGAGCCGCACCCACATGGTGGGCATCGGCGGGGCCGGGATGTCCGGCATCGCTCGAATCCTGCTCGCCCGGGGCTACAGCGTCACCGGCTCCGACATGAAGGATTCCCGCAGTGTTCTGGCGCTGCGTGCAGCCGGGGCGGAGGTCGCTATCGGACACGACGCCGCCAACGTCACCGGTGGCGCGGCACTTCCGACGGTTGTCGTGACCTCCTTCGCCGCGATTCCGCAGGATAATCCTGAGCTCACCGCTGCCCGCGAGGCCGGGATCCCCGTCGTCCGCCGCTCCGACGTGCTCGCCGCCCTCATGTCCGATCGCCGGGCGTTCCTACTGGCGGGCACCCACGGGAAGACCTCCACGACCTCGATGGCGGTGGTGGGCGTGCAGGCCGCCGGCCTCGATCCTTCGTTTGCCATCGGCGGGCAGTTGAACCGCGCGGGTACGAACGCCCACCACGGCACCGGGGAGATCTTCATCGCCGAGGCCGACGAATCCGATGGCTCGTTCCTCTCCTATAGCCCGGAAGTTGCGGTGATTACGAACATCGAGCCGGATCACCTCGACTACTACGGCACGGAACAGGCCTATGTGGCGATCTTTGATGAGTTCGCCACGAAGGTCACCCCGGGTGGCTACCTGGTGTGCTGCCTCGACGACCCGGGCGCTGCCGCGCTGGCAGCCCGGGTTCGCGCCGCGGGTTCGGCGCCCACGGTGTTGGGTTACGGCACCCGCGCGGCCGTCGACCAACACCCGGATATCCCGGCCGCCGCGATTATCGAGGAGATGCGCCCCGACGCACGTGGTACGGCTGCGAAGGTTCGGTTCACCCTGCCCGGCCAGGAGGAACGCTGTGAGGATATCCGCGTGGCCATCCCGGGGGCACACATGACGCTCAACGGGGTTGCCGCGATCACCGGCGGTGCGCTCCTGGGCGCGGACCTGGAGAAGGTCATCGCTGGGGTGGCCGATTTCGACGGGGTGCGCCGCCGTTTCGAGTACCACGGTGAGGCCGGTGGCGTGCGGGTCTACGACGATTATGCGCACCACCCGACCGAGGTCACCGCGGTGCTCACCGCCGCTAAGGAGCTGGTCGAGGCGACCGACGCCGGACGCATCATCGCGGTATTCCAGCCCCACCTGTACAGCCGCACCATGAACTTCGCCGCTGAATTCGCCCGTGCCCTGTCCCTGGCGGACGAGGTTGTTCTGCTGGATATTTTCGGCGCGCGTGAGCAGCCGGTGGAGGGCGTGGATTCCCGCATCATCGGTGAGAAGCTGACCTGCGACTGGCACTTCCAGCCAAACTTCTCCGCTGTTGCGGAGCAGGTCATCGGCATCGCGAAGCCGGGGGACGTGGTGCTCACCATCGGTGCTGGCACGGTCACCATGCTCGCCGATGAGATCCTGCGCTGCGGCCGGGAAGCGCAGGGGGAGTAGGAGCCATGGCGGATGATAAGACCACACGCGATCGGCGCGGCCCCCGCAGCGCGGGAGCGCAGGCCCGGGAACGTCGCAGGCGAAGCAAGCACGCGCGGCGCCGGTGGGCGTTTGTGGCGGTGCTGGCCGTCGTTGTCGCGTGGGCGGTGCTCTTCTTCTTCCCGGTTCTTACCGTCAAGAACGTCGACGTCCAGGGCGCCACAAACGCTGATGTGCAGCAGGTCAGCGAAGCGAGCGGGGTGGGCCAGCAGAGCAACATGCTGCGCCTGGATACCGAGCAGGTTGCCCGGAACGTCGCCCCGACGCCGTGGGTGAAGAAGGTAACCGTCTCGCGCAGCTGGCCGAGCACCGTGACAATTCAAATCACCGAACACGAGGCCGTCGGCGTGCTCGACGAGGGTGGGGAGACATCCCTGATCGACCGGGACGGCAAGGTCTTCCTTAAGGGGCCGGCCCCGGAGGGTGCGGTGCCGTTTACAAAGGTCAAGGACGGCGACACCCGGGCACTGGCTGCCGGTGCGGCGGCGGTGAATGCGCTGCAGCCGGAGAACCGCAAGCAACTGGTGGAGGTCGCGGTCCCGAACGCTGAGGCGGTCGAGATGACCTTCGAGCTGCCCGCCCCTAAGGGGGAGGCCAAGCCTCGCAAGGTCGTGTACTTCGGTGCAGCCGAGCAGCTGACGGAGAAGGCCGAGGCGGTGCGCGTGGTGCTGCAGCGCGAGCAGCCCACGTGGAACGTGTCCAATCCCGCCATGCCGACAGCCCGGGATTAAGTGGGATTTTTCCGCCGCGTTGGGGTTGGCGCGGCGCTACTGAAGCGCGTGTGACTAGTGTGACTCATGTGCCGATAATCGCAGGTCGGAACCTTAAAGTAGAACTTTAAAGATACGACACGCTCCCGAAATGTGCGCCAAATCCTTGGCCCCACGGGTCAAGATGGAAGGCAACGAAAAGGCTCCACACATTAGCGCGGACCTTTCCCCGAAGGCTCGCGCACAAGGAAGGCGGAAAACTTTATGACAACTCCTGGAAACCACCTCGCAGAAATCAAGGTGGTTGGTGTCGGCGGCGGCGGAGTCAACGCCGTCAACCGCATGATCGACGAGAAGCTGCAGGGCGTGGAGTTCATCGCGATCAACACCGACGCGCAGGCTCTCATGCTCACCGATGCCGACGTGAAGCTCGATATCGGCCGCGAGGAAACCCGTGGTCTTGGCGCCGGCGCCAACCCGGATGTCGGCCGCAAGTCCGCCGAGGACCACAAGGACCAGATCGAGGAGATCCTCGCTGGTGCGGACATGGTCTTCGTCACCGCCGGTGAGGGCGGTGGCACCGGCACCGGTGCCGCCCCGGTCGTCGCAAACATCGCGAAGAAGCAGAACGCCCTGACCGTCGGTGTCGTCACCCGCCCGTTCACCTTCGAGGGGCCGCGCCGCACCAAGCAGGCCCTGGCGGGTATCGAGGAGCTCCGCGACGTTTGCGACACCCTCATCGTCATTCCGAACGACTCCCTGCTGAAGCTCTCCGACGAGCAGCTGTCCATGATGGACGCCTTCCGCAAGGCAGACGAGGTGCTGCTGTCCGGTGTCGAGGGCATCACCAAGCTGATCACCACCCCGGGCGTGATCAACGTGGACTTCGCAGACGTCCGCTCCGTCATGACCGACGCCGGCTCCGCCCTGATGGGCATCGGCACCTCCCGCGGTGAGCAGCGCGCCGTCAAGGCCACCGAGGCCGCGATCAACTCCCCGCTGCTGGAAAACACCATGCAGGGCGCCAAGGGCGTGCTGCTCTCCTTCGCGGGTGGCTCCGACCTGGGCCTGATGGAGGTCTCCGAGGCCGCATCCCTGGTTCAGACCATGGCCGACGAGGACGCCAACATCATCTTCGGCACCATCATCGACGACCAGCTCGGCGACGAGGTTCGCGTCACCGTCATCGCCACCGGCTTCGACGATTCCCCGTCGGCATCCTCCAGCGCCCAGCGCGGCGGGGCTGCCCACGCTGCCGAGAACCGCGGCGCCAGCATCTTCGGTGACTCCGAGGCCCCGCGCGTCGAGGCTGAGCCACTGCAGGAGGCCGCACCGGCCCAGCCAGCGACCCCAGCAAGCGAGCCGCGCCAGGAGCGCCAGAGCTCCTTCGCCGCCCGCGAGGGCCGCGCAGGTCAGAACCCCGCACGCGGCGGCGGCCTGTTCACCTCTGACGAGCCGGCTCGCCCGCGCCACGAGCGCACCGACGGCCCGGACGAGGGCGACGACCTCGACCTCCCGTCCTTCCTCTAACAGCGATGGCTACGGCACGCCCGACCGAGCGCCCCGTCCGGATGGTGTTTACCACCCGTGACGGTGGCGTTTCCGAGGCTCCCTACGGCAGCTTTAACCTGGGAGATCACGTCGGGGACGACCCGGCGGCGGTCGCCGCCAACCGCGGACGACTCGCCGAGATCCTGGGGCTCGACGCGGAGCGCTTCATGTTCATGGAGCAGCTGCACACCCCGACGGTCACGGAGGTCACCGCGGACATGGTGGGGTCGGGGCCCGTGCCGGCCTCCGACGCTCTCGTCACGACGCTGCGGGACGTCCCGCTGGTCGTCCTGACTGCCGACTGCGTCCCCCTCCTGCTCGCCGATCAGGACGCCCGCGTCATCGCCGCGGTCCACGCCGGGCGGATCGGGGCCCGCAACGGCATCGTTGCCCGGGCCGTGGAGCGCATGGTGGAGCTTGGCGCCAACCCCGCCGCGATCCATGCGGTGATGGGGGCTGCGGCCAGCGGCGAAAACTACGAGGTTCCGGCCGACATGGCGGCGGACGTGGAGTCCCGCCTGCCTGGGGCGAAAACCCGTACGAAGCAGGGGACCACCGGGCTCGACATCCGGGCGGGCATCGCCCGCCAGCTCGAAAGCCTCGGCGTGGGCGCGGTGGACATCGACCCGCGTTGCACCATTGCCTCCGAGAGCCTGTTCAGCTACCGCCGCGAGGGAACCACCGGTCGCCAAGCTGGCGTAATCTGGATGCCATCATGACAAGCCCAGATGGAGATAAGGCCCGCGCCCAGCGGGCAGAGCAGCTGGCGGAGAACCTCCGAGCCGTGCGGCAGCGCATCGCCGTGGCCGGGGGAGCAGACCTCCTGCCGATCACGAAGTTTCACCCGGTAGAAGACATCGAGCTCCTGCGCGCCGGCGGCATCCACGCGGTCGGGGAAAACCGCGAACAGGAAGCCAAGCGCAAGGCCGCTGACCTGGCGGGAAGCGTCGAGATCCACATGGTGGGTCAGATCCAGACCAACAAGGCCAACTCTGTGGCTCGGTGGGCCGCCGCTGTCCACACCGCGGACTCGGAGCGCCTCATTAACGCCCTCGAACGCGGCGCCGGCCTGGCGCTGAAGCGCGGCGACCGGGCGGAGAAGCTGCCGGTACTGGTGCAGTTCAGCGCCGACGGTGACCCCCAGCGCGGCGGTGCCCCGGAGGACCAGATCGACCAGCTCGCGGACCTGGTTGCGGGATCGGAACACCTCGAGCTGCGCGGCCTCATGACCGTCCCTCCTTTGGGCAGTGACCCGGCCGAGGTCTTCGCCCGCGGCCGCGCGCTGCTGGACGGCATCAGCGACCGCGTTCTGGGCGCGCCGGTGTACTCCGCGGGCATGAGCCACGACCTGGAGATCGCGATCGGCGAGGGCTCCACGTTGGTGCGTGTCGGTACGGACATCATGGGCCCGCGACCAGTACGTTAACGAACAACGAATACCCCAATAAACAGTGATTGCAGCAAGCGAAAGGAAACCCAAGCATGGCTGAGGGCTTTGGCGATAAGTTCAAGGAGTTCTTCGGGCTCGGGGGCGTAGAAAGCTACGAGGACCCTTACTACCGGGATAACTTCGAAGAGCGCCCCGAGCGCACCGAGCGCCACGAGCGTGAGGACCGTTCGGCCGGACGCTACGACTCCGATCACTACGGTTCCTACCGCTCCAGCGAGCGACGCTCCGAGGCTGGCTCCTCTCACGGCTACGGTTCCGACCGGGAGCACGCGGCCCCGGCACGTTCCCGCTACGGTGCTACCGAGCGTGAGGCTGCCCCGGCGCAGAAGAATCCGATGGTTATCCGCCTGGCGCTGAACGAGTACAACCAGGCGCGCGAGATCTCCGAGGCGCTGAAGACCGGCGACGTCGTCGTCTTCAACCTGGGTGGGATGGAGAAGTCCGCCGCAACCCGCGTGCTGGACTTCGCCGCAGGCCTGAGCCTGGGTCTGGACGCCGAGCTGAAGAAGCTGGGTGGGGTTCGTAACTTCGTGCTGATCCCGCACGGCATTGAGCTCGAGCAGTCCCAGCTGGATCAGCTGACGGAGGGCTGATCCCGAGTGGTCAACCTCATCGGAGCACTCATCCTGCTCGTCCGCCTTTTCACGCTGCTCCTCATCGTGCGGATCATCGTGGAGATGGTGCAGTCCTTCTCCCAGAATTGGCGCCCGCAGCGCTGGTTCATCATGCTTGCCGAGCCGATCTTCGCGATCACCGATCCGCCGGTCAAGGGGCTGCGTAAGCTCATCCCGCCGCTGAATATGGGCGGGGTTGCCCTCGACGTTTCTGTCTTGGTGCTGTTCTTTGGTCTGCAGATTCTCACGATGATTCTGTACTCCCTCCTCTAGCGAGGAATCCCGGGAGCACCCGGCCAGGGCGATGGTTTTTCAGAACTGGTGAAGAAAACCACCTCTTGATAGGAACAAAGCCTTTTCGCGCTGGTATGGTGGAATACAGTCTTTCTGAAGAATAAAACCATCCTGCAGACAGGCATTGCCGAAAATAACCGAGAGCGAAGGGAAGTATTGATGGCGCTCACACCAGCTGACGTTCACAATGTTGCGTTCAGTAAGCCCCCGATTGGTAAGCGTGGCTACAACGAGGACGAGGTCGATCAGTTCCTCGACCTCGTTGAGGACACCCTCGCCGAGCTCCAGGACGAGAACGCTGAACTTCGCAGCCAGGTGGGCGACGGTGGCCAGCCGGTCGCTGCCGCAGCGGACACCAAGGTCGACGAGGAGGCACTGCGCAAGCAGATCCGCTCCGAGGTTGAGGCCGAGGTCCGCGAGGAGGCTCGCCGCGAGGCTCAGAACACCCAGTCCAAGGGTGCTGCCGAGGTCTCCGGCCTGCAGTCCAAGCTGAAGGAGGCGGAGCAGCGCGCTGAGGCCGCTGAGCGCCGCGCTCAGGAGGCTGAGGAGAAGGCCAAGAAGGCTCAGCAGGATGCCGAGGCCGCAAAGTCCCAGGCTGGCAAGGCCGCCCCGCAGGCTTCCGGTGTCGCCGGTGGTGCAGCTGCCAAGGGCGCTGCCACCGAGGACACCCACATGCAGGCCGCCCGCGTGCTGTCCCTGGCTCAGGAGATGGCCGACCGCCTCACCAACGACGCGAAGACCGAGTCCAACGCCATGCTGGATGAGGCCCGCGCCGAGGCGAAGAAGACCCTGGATAACGCGGACTCTACCGCGAAGAACCAGCTGGCGGACTCCCAGAAGCGTTCCGAGGAGCAGCTCTCCGACGCGAAGACCCGCTCCGAGAAGATGCTGGCCGACGCGAAGCAGAAGTCCGAGACCCAGCTCTCCGACGCGAAGCAGAAGTCCGAGACCCTGGTCTCCGACGCCAACGCTCAGGCAGAGGCCACCGTGCGCCAGGCGCAGGAGAAGGCCAACGCCCTGCAGCAGGACGCCGAGCGCAAGCACACCGAGATCATGACCACGGTGAAGAAGCAGCAGACCGCTCTCGAGGCCCGCATCGAGGAGCTGCGCACCTACGAGCGCGAGTACCGCACCCGCCTGAAGACCTTCCTCGAGTCCCAGCTTGAGGACCTCAACAGCCGCGGCACCGCAGCGCCGAAGGCCGTCGAGGGCGAAGGCGAGCGAAACTAGCGATCATGCTCGTGGCCTCATTGGGCCTCGCGGTCCTCGGATTTGCGGCACTCCTGGTGGCGCTCTACCTGGGCTCAGTCACCTGGGCCTGGATCTGCGTGATCATCGCAGCCATCGGAGTCCTGCTCTCCATCGCGGAGGCCATCCAGCACCGTAAGAGCAAAAAATAACTACATAGCTTTACCCCTAGGGTTGGCAGCCACACCGAGCCAACCCACCGCGAGGACCCGGCCATCACCGGCGAGCGTCTCGGAAGAACAGCCCCCACGAGGGATGCCCAGTAGAACCGAGCGGAGTCGCGTTCCGTACAACAACGCAAGATAAGAGGAAGCCTTTCCAACGGGCGGGTGGCGCCCACGGAAGGCTTCAAGCAGGGTGGTACCGCGAATCCTCGTCCCTGTGCTTGAAAGAAATTTCATTTTAAGCACCAGAGACGAGGATTTTCTTATGGCTACACCAGCTGGCGGCGTCTACCCCCGCGTGGACATGAGCGGCGGGGGCAGCAACTTCCCGGCCATGGAAGAAGAGGTACTGAAGTACTGGAAGAAGGACAATACCTTCCAGGCCAGCCTCGATAACCGCAAGGACAACGAGGAGTACGTCTTCAACGACGGCCCGCCGTTCGCCAACGGCCTGCCGCACTACGGCCACCTGCTCACCGGCTACGTCAAGGACATCGTCCCGCGCTACCGCACCATGGCCGGCTACCACGTCCCACGCGTCTTCGGCTGGGACTGCCACGGCCTGCCTGCCGAGCTGGAGGCGGAGAAGCAACTGGGCATCAAGGACAAGGGCGAGATCGAGTCCATGGGGCTCGACCGCTTCAACGAGTACTGCGCCAAGTCCGTCATGCACTACGCCGATGAGTGGGAGAACTACGTCACCCGTCAGGCTCGCTGGGTCGACTTCGACAACGGCTACAAGACCATGGACCAGGACTACATGGAGTCCGTCATGTGGGCTTTCAAGGAGCTCTACGACAAGGGCCTGATCTACCAGGGCTTCCGCGTGCTGCCGTACTCCTGGGCCGAGCACACCCCGCTGTCCAACCAGGAGACCCGCCTCGACGACTCCTACCGCGACCGCCAGGACCCGACGGTCACCGTGACCATGCCGTTCACCGGCGCACGCGAGGGCTACCCAGCCACCAAGACTTGGGAGGCGCACCCCGAGCTGCACGACGCCGCGGCCATCGCCTGGACGACGACCCCGTGGACGCTGCCGTCCAACCTCGCCCTGGCCGTCGGCCCGGAGATCGAGTACTCCCTGGTCAAGGTCGGCGACGACGGTGCGGAGGGCTTCGTCGGCGCGAAGCTGCTGCTGGCTAGTGCACTGCTGGGTGCCTACGCCAAGGAGCTGGGCAAGGAACCAGAGGTGCTGGCGACCTTCACCGGCGCTGAGCTTGAGGGCCTGGAGTATACCCCGGTCTTCGATCACTTCGCTGATCAGGACAACGCCTTCATGGTGCTCGTCGCGGACTACGTCTCTACCGAGGACGGCACCGGTGTCGTCCACCAGGCCCCGGCCTTCGGTGAGGACGATATGGACGTCTGTAAGGGCTACGGCATCGACCTGGTCATCCCGGTGGACGCCGACGGCAAGTTCACCTCCCTGGTGCCCGAGTACCAGGGCACGCTCGTCTTCGATGCCAACCGCGACATCATCCGTGATCTGAAGGCCAAGCAGCGCGTCCTGCGCGACCAGACGATCGTCCACTCCTACCCGCACTCCTGGCGCTCCGGCGAGCCGCTGATCTACATGGCTCTGCCCGGCTGGTTCGTGAATGTGCTCGAGATCCGCGACCGCATGGTGGAGCTCAACCAGCAGATCGAGTGGATCCCGGAGCACATCCGCGACGGCCAGTTCGGTAAGTGGCTGGAGGGTGCCCGCGACTGGAACATCTCCCGCACCCGCTACTGGGGCTCCCCGGTCCCAGCGTGGGTTTCCGATGACCCGCAGTACCCACGCGTGGACGTCTACGGCTCCATCGAGGAGCTGGAGGCCGACTTCGGTGTCCGACCGAAGTCCCTGCACCGCCCGGACATCGACGAGCTGGTCCGCCCGAACCCGGACGACCCGACCGGCAAGTCCATGATGCGCCGCGTCCCGGACGTCCTCGACTGCTGGTTCGAGTCTGGCTCCATGCCTTTCGCCCAGTACCACTACCCATTCGAGAACGTGGCGGCCTTCGAGGAGGAGCAGCCGGCGGACTTCATCGTCGAGTACTCCGGCCAGTCCCGCGGCTGGTTCTACGTCCAGCACGTACTCTCCACCGCGCTGTTCGACCGCCCGGCCTTCAAGAAGGTCGTCGCCCACGGCATCGTCCTGGGCTCCGACGGGCTGAAGATGTCCAAGTCCAAGGGCAACTACCCGGACGTCAACGAGGTCTTCGACCGCGACGGCTCCGACGCGATGCGCTGGTTCCTCATGTCCAGTCCGATCCTGCGTGGCGGTAACCTGATCGTCACCGAGCAGGGCATCCGCGAGGGCGTGCGCCAGGCGCTGCTGCCGATCTGGAATGCGTACAGCTTCCTGCAGCTCTACGCCTCCGAGGAGGCGCGCTGGTCCGTGGACTCCGATAACGTGCTGGACCGCTACATTCTCGCCAAGACCCACGACCTGGTGGCCAACGTGGACAAGGCCCTGGCCGATACCCGTATCGCGGACGCCTGCGACGAGGTGCGTCAGTACGCCGACATCCTCACCAACTGGTACGTGCGCCGCTCCCGTGACCGTTTCTGGGCTGGCCAGGAGGCTCACCCGGAGGCCTTCGACACCCTGTACACGGTGCTCGAGGTGGCCACCCGCGTGACCGCGCCGCTGCTGCCGTACATCTCCGAGGTCATCTGGCGTGGGCTCACCGGCGAGCGTTCCGTCCACCTGGCGGACTACCCGAAGGCCGAGGACTTCCCGGCCGACGCGGAGCTCGTCGACGCGATGGATGCCACCCGTGCGGTCTGCTCCTCGGCCAGCTCGGTGCGCAAGTCCAATAAGCTGCGCAACCGTCTGCCGCTGCCGAAGCTCACGGTCGCGTTGCCGGAGTCTGCACGGCTCGCGGACTTCGCCGCCACCATCCGCGACGAGGTCAATGTCAAGGACGTGGAGTTGACGGATGACGTTGACTCCGCGGGCAGCTTCGAGGTCGTCGTCAACGCGAAGGTTGCCGGCCCGACGCTTGGCCGTGACGTCCAGCGCGCGATCAAGAACGTCAAGGCCGGTAACTACGTCCGTGACGGCGAGAACGTCGTCGTCGACGGCGATATCGTCCTGACCCCGGAGCTGTATACCGAGCGCCTGGTGGCGGAGAACCCGGACTCCACCGCGCGCGTCGCGGGCCCGGGTGGGGTCGACGGCCTGGTGGTCCTCGACACGACCGTCACCCCCGAGCTGGAGGCCGAAGGCTGGGCAGCGGATGTCATCCGCGGCCTGCAGGACGCCCGCAAGAACGAGGGCTTCGAGGTCTCCGACCGCATCAGCCTGCGCCTGTCGGTGCCGGCGGAGAAGCAGGACTGGGCTAAGCAGCACATCGGCCACATCGCCGAGGAGGTCCTTGCGGTGGAGCACGAGGTGCTCACCGGCGAGAAGCTGGGCCACGAGATCGTGGCCGGCGTGACCGCCGAGGTGGCAAAGGTGGCTCGCTAAGCCGCCATGCGCTGGGTCGCCCACATCGACATGGACGCGTTCTACGCGTCCGTGGAGCAGCTGACCCGGCCGACCCTGCGTGACCGGCCCGTCCTTGTGGGCGGGATGTCCGGGCGCGGGGTTGTGGCCGGGGCGAGCTACGAGGCGCGCGTGTACGGCGCGCGCTCAGCCATGCCGATGCACCAGGCGATCCGGCTGTGCCGCAACCGGGCGATCGTGGTCCAGCCCCGGTCGGTGCTGTATAAGACCATTTCCCGGCGAATCTTCCAGGTCATCGCCGAGCGCGCGGGCGTGGTCGAGCAGCTCTCGGTCGACGAGGGCTTCGCCGAACCACAGGGGTTGGCCGATGCCGCGGCCGCCCGGCGGTGGGCCGAGGGCCTCCAGCGCGCGGTGGAGGAGGCCACGGAGCTGCCATGCTCCATCGGGATGGCGAGCACCAAGCTGGACGCGAAGATGGCCAGCGACCTGGCCAAGCCCCACGGCATCTTCGTGGTGGAGGACCGGATGGCCACCTTCGGGCCGCGCCCCGTGGGCGACCTGTGGGGGATCGGGAGGGTCGCTCAGGCCAAGCTCGCCGACGTAGGCGTGTACACGATTCAGCAGTTCGTGGACATGGACCCCACCGACGTGAAATCACTGCTCGGCAAGGTCGGCCTGGAGGTTCAGGTCATGGCCGGCGGTGACGACCCCCGGCCCGTGGCCCCACGGGCGGAGGCGAAGCAGATCAGCGCCGAACAGACCCTGCCGGTGGACGCGCGGACCTACCGGGACGTGCTGAACATCATGGAGCTCTCCGCCCGGCAGGCCTATCGGCGGCTGCGCAAGGACGGTCGGGCCGCACGCACTGTCACGGTGAAGATCCGTACCAGCGACTTCGCGCTGCACACCCGGTCAACCACGCTGCCCGCACCAACCGATGACTTCGAGCAGTTGTTGCGCGCCGCCCGCGCGGTACTGCCGCGCCCGGAGGACTCCGGCGCCGTGCGGCTGGTGGGCGTGGGATTTTCCGGACTCAGCCACGACCGGCAGGAGATGCTCTTCCCGGAGCTCAGCCACCCCGCGGTGCCGCACCTGAGTACTACGACCGTTAGCGGCCCGGGCGTGATCCCGGCGGAGGCCGACGCAGCTGGCGAGTCACACCCCGGGGGTGCGGGGGAGCAGTCGGAAAACCGGTGGAAACAGACCCAGGACGTCTGGCACCCGGATTACGGGCATGGCTGGGTGCAGGGAAGTGGGGTGGGCGTGGTGACGGTGCGCTTTGAGACCCGCGAAACCGGTCCGGGACGCATCGCCACCTTCGGCACCGACGACCCGAAGCTCCAGCCCGCGGACCCGCTGGACAGCCTGGCCTGGGATACGGCTGCGGATGATGACGGCGGGCAGCTGGAGCTCGGTGGGGAAGACCCGACTGAGCCCCGCCCGGAATGAGATCCGGCGCACACCAACGCCTGCGGAAGCGGGCTTTGACACCCAGGCGAGTAGGATCAGGGCTTTGACACCCCCCGCGTCGAAGGAGAATGTTGACCGTGAAGATCTGGAAGTCCGTGGCCGTGGCAACCGCTGCCGTCGCCGGCCTCACGCTGACCGCCTGCGGCTCGGAGGATGCGGATAACGCAGCCACCACCGAGCAGACCACCGCCAGCAGCGCACCGTCCTCCACCGCACCGGAGGAGAAGCTGCCGACACCGAAGGAACTGCAGGAGGTTCTCCTCAAGGCCGTTGACCCGCGCGTCCCAGCCGAGGAGAAGGTCAATTCCGTCGTGGATGGTGACCAGGCTCCGGAAATCTTCGAGGCGCTGACCCGCAGCCAGAGCGAGGCTCAGGCAATGCTCGAGGTCGTGGACCCGGTGCTGCCGGGCGTGCTGCCGGATATGGCCGAGGCCACCATCAAGCTGCAGGCGCCGGAGCGGGACCCGCAGGTCATCAGTGGAGTGGAGTTCGTCCACGAGGATGGCAAGTGGAAGCTGGACACCCGCTGGGCGTGCACCCTCGTCGAGACGGTTCTGCCGGAGCAGGTCCCGCCGATGTGTAAGGAGCTCTAAGCTCCCCACGCCCTGGGCTCTGCTCCCTGGGCCTTAGGCTGTCAACGGCCTACTTCCATTCGCTGCGCGACGTGATGGTCTGCAGTACGCGCAGCGGGGCGTCGTCCTTGCCGTAAGTGACGGTCGTTTCCACGCTGACCTTGCCCTCGGCGGGCAGCGGGCGGGTGAGGTCGACGGTGATCCGCCCCTCGGAGGTTGAATCCGCCTCCAGCACCTTCAGGTCCGTATCCGCCAGGCTCGCGACCGCCGGTCGGCGCTTGGCCGCGACGTCGAGGATGACCTTGTCGCCGTCCCGCTCCACGAGCGTGTACGTCAGCTCCTGGCGCAGCGAGACCCCCTCGTCCACGCGTCCGCTGACCGTCCACGTCGCGCCCGGGCCTACTTCCTCCTCAGGGAAGACGATCGGCAGGTCCGTCATCTGCGTTAGCGCCTGCTCCACGCTGGCCCGGGCCCCGTCCGTGGCGCCTTCGGGGGCGCCGAAGGAGCGGGTCTTCACCCGGCCGCTGGGCTCCATCGTCTGGTGCATCTCGAAACCCTCGGCGGAGGCCATGTCCTCGTTCAGCTCCGCGTTCGTCCCGTCCGGGCGCCCCACCACGACGGTCGTGGCGATCTCCTCGCCCTCCTCGCTCGCCGTGGCGTTCAGTGGCAGGTCCATCGTGACATCGCCGTAGGGGACGTCCTCGCCCTCGCCGTGGGCGGTTTTCTGCTCCAACCCCTGGGTCGCCGAATAGGTCAGCTCCTGGGATGTTTCCTCCTCGCCGATGCGGTAGGCGAGGGTCGCGCGGGGGCTGTTGCCGGGCTCAAGCAGCTGCACGCGCACGCCCTCGACCGGCGCCTCGACGGCCTCTGGGCTCGACGAATCAGCAGTGCACGCGGCCGTGCCGAGGAGTCCGAGGGAACACATCAAAGCGGCGATCGCGCGCCGGCCGGTGCGGTGGGAGCGGGTGCGTGAGGGAGTAAACACGGTCATAACCGTAGCAGTTTGCAGCTCAAGCTAGACTTGCTGGAGTGAAGCAGCAGAGTAACCGAGGAACCGTGACCGCCGTGGCCCTGGCGACCCTGGCGGTTGTGGTGATCATCGACCAGCTGAGCAAGTGGCTGGCCGTGACCACCCTGCCGCCGCGCGAAGCCGTGCCGGTGCTGGGGGATTGGTTCCGTTTCTTGTTGGTCCGCAACCCGGGGGCGGCATTTTCGATGGGTACGGACGCCACCATCGTGCTGGCATTCGTCCAGCTCATCGCGGTGGGTGTGGCGGTATTCCTCGCCTTTCGAGCCCGCACCGGGCTTGGTGCCCTGACCATTGGGCTGATCGGGGGAGGGGCGGCCGGCAACCTGATCGACCGCATTTTCCGGGAGCCGGGCGGTATGCACGGCCACGTCGTGGACTTCTTCAGCTTCTGGAACTTCGCGATCTTCAACGTGGCGGATATCGCCATCACCGTCGGGGTAGTCCTCTACCTCGCCATCGTTTTCATCGTTGAGCCCCGAGCAGAAAGGAAGGCAGCGCAATGACCGAACGTGAGCAGCGGATGATGCCCGTGCCGGACGGCCTGGCGGGGATGCGTGTCGACGCAGGCCTGTCCAAGCTGCTGGGCCTGTCCCGGACGGTGGTGGCCGACCTCGCGGCCGCGGGGGACATCACCTCCGAGGGCAAGGCGCTGGGCAAGTCCGACCGGCTTGTTTCCGGCCAGTGGTTGGACGTCACCCTTCCCGCCCCGGAACGCGACCTGGCTGCCGAGCCACCCCAGCTCGTCGCGGGCATGGACATTCTCTATTCCGACGACGACGTCATCGCCGTGAATAAGCCCGTCGGTGTCGCCGCACACCCGACCTTGGGCTGGGAGGGCCCCACTGTGACTGCAGGCCTGGCGGCCGCGGGCTTCCGTATCTCTACCTCCGGGCCCCCGGAGCGCAAGGGTATCGTCCAGCGGCTCGACGTGGGCACCTCCGGGGTGATGATCGTCGCCGCGAGCGAGCGGGCCTATACCCACTTGAAGCGCGCCTTCCGCAACCGCGAGGTGGAGAAGATCTACCACGCGCTGGTGCAGGGCCACCCCGACCCGACCTCCGGGACCATCGATGCCCCGATCGGGCGCCATCCCTCGGCGGGTTGGCGCTTCGCCGTGCGCGACGATGGCAAGCACGCGGTGACGCACTACGACACCCTCGAGGCCCACCGCCAGGCCAGCCTGCTGCGGGTGAACCTGGAGACCGGCCGGACCCACCAGATCCGCGTGCACTTCTCCTCCCTGCACCACCCGCTGTGCGGCGACCCCATGTATGGCTCCGACCCGGAGCTGGCCGAGAAGCTGGGGCTGATCCGCCAGTGGCTGCACGCAGTCTCCCTGCGCTTCGAGCACCCCACGGGCCGGATGATGCAGATCGACAGCCCGTACCCAGCGGACCTCCAGCAGGCCCTGGATAGGCTGCGGGAGGCCAACGATGGAATCTAGGTCTCCGCAGGTGGTCAAGCCCAACCGCGCCCGCCAGCGGGAACTGGACTGGGAGGATACCCGCCGACCCGCGTGGGTGGCGTGGCTCGGCGGGCTCTGCGCCGTCGCCCTGCTCGTGGGGATCATGGTCATGGCCCAGTCGGACCGCACCAGCAAGCCGATGCACATCAACGGCGACCAGCTGGGGCCGTTCTACATGTCCGACCAGGCGTACGAGGAGCACTCCCGCCAGCTCCTTGACGAGGCCGAGGGGAACGAGCCCCGCTGGGCGCTGGTATCGCCCACCACGGCGATGGCGCCAAAGGACTTCGCCAAGGTCTTCGACATCCCGCACGCGGCCCGGGTGCGCGTGTCCACGCTGCTGATCGGCCCGGTGGTACAGCGCCCGATCCCGGAACCGGCCGCCGGGCTGCGCCGCGAGGACGTCTTCACCATCGCCACCGAAGGACTGGAGGGGGAGAAGGTCGCCATCAACGGCGCCCTTGTCTACGCCGCGCCCGCCGAGCTCAAGGCGATCGCGAAGAACCCGAAAGTCATGGCCGTTGAACCGGCCCCGGTGGACGCAGCCTATGGTCGTATGGGCATCCGCGCCGTGACGCACGAGGAGGAATAGCCCATGCTGTGGGGTTTTGCCGCATACATCATGTGGGGATTCTTCCCCGCGTTCTTCCCACTGCTGGAACCGGCCGCACCGGTGGAGATCCTGGCGCACCGCTTCATCTGGACCCTGGTCTTCGTGCTGCTGCTCCTGCTGGCGCTGCGCCGCATCAAGCTGCTGCGCGAGATCACGCCCCGCGAGTGGATCCGGGTCGCGGTGGCTTCGCTGCTGATCTCCGTGAACTGGGGACTCTATATCTACGCGGTCAACAGCGGTCACGTCGCGGACGCCGCGTTGGGCTACTTCATTAACCCGCTGGTCTCCGTCGTGCTGGGCGTGCTGCTGCTGCGCGAGAGCCTGCGCCCGATGCAGAAGCTCTCGGTAGCCATCGCCGCCGTGGCGGTGGTGATCCTCACCATCGCGCTGGGGCAGCCACCGATCATCTCATTGGGGCTGGCCCTGAGCTTCGGCTTCTACGGTCTGGCGAAGAAGCGCATGCGGTTGGAACCACTGCAATCCCTGGCCGCCGAGACGATGGTGCTTGCCCCCATCGCCGTGATCTACCTGCTGTGGTTGGGTCCGGAGTCAACCTTCACCACCGAGGGTGGCGGGCATGCGGCTCTGCTGATGGTCGCGGGTGTGGTCACCGCCCTGCCGCTGCTGGCCTTCGCCCGCGCCGCCCAGGAGATGTCCCTGACTTCGCTGGGCATGATCCAGTACCTCACCCCGGTCATGCAGATGCTCTGGGCCGTGTTCGTCACGAAGGAACATATCGAGCCGATGCGTTGGGTGGGCTTCTCCATCATCTGGGTGGCCGTGGTGATCTTCATCATCGACATGGTCATCCAGACCCGCGCCACCCGGCGCAACGCCTCCCTGGAGAAGATCGGCAAGGTCACTCCAGCAGCTGAGGAAGACTAGACGAAGGCCTGCCCCTCGCCCCGGTAGGTCGGCCACCGGTCCACGATCTGACCACCGGACACGACGATCACCTCGTCGAACCACTCCGCCTGCTCGCCGGCCTTCGCGTGGCGGAACCACACGTGATCTCCCAACTGCAGGCTTTTAGCCGCAGGTCCCCGCAGCGGGGTCTGTACCTCGCCAGGACCCTCCAGCGGGGCCATGCGCAGGCCAGCGGGGTAGTCCACCGTCGGCAGCCGGTCCGCCCCCGGCGGCCCGGAGGCCACCCGGCCACCACCCGCCACCGTCACCACATCGGCGGCGGGGCGGCGCACCACCGGCACCACAAACCACTGCGCCGGATCCGGTTGGAAGCTCTTATAGCGGTCGAATAACCCGGGGGCCAGCACTCCCGAGCCCGCACCGATCTCCGTGATCACTGTTTCCGCCGAGGTAGTCTCGATCGACCCAGTGCCCCCGCCGTTGACGAACTCCAGCGGCGGTTGCCCCGCGCTCGCCAGGAGCTGCTCCACGGCTCGGACAATCTTCCCGCGCCGGGTGGCCAGCTCCCGGGTGGAGATCCCCTTCATCACCGAGATCGCCGGGGAGCTATCCGTGGTCCCGGCGATCTGCCCCTCGTAAGCCATGAGACCCACCAGCCGGAACCCCGGCCGGGCGATGACGACCTCCGCCAGCCGCCGGACCTGCTCCACGGAGTGGGCCGGGGAACGCAGTGCCCCCACGTGCACCGGCCCCATGGCCAGGCTGGCGTCCACGTCGATGCACACCCGAATCTCCCCGCGTTCGGCACCGGAACCAACCTCCTCGGCCACTGCCTCGTCGATGAAGTCCAGGTGGGCCGGAGAATCCACCATCACGGTGATGGACTCCCGGAGCGTCGGGGACGCGGCGAGCGTGCGCAGCGCCTCGCGGTGGGTGGTGGGGTAGGCGACCAGGACGTCGTCGCTGACCCCGGTCTCGACCAACCAGATGGCCTCGGAGAGGTGGAAACCCAGCACCCCGGCGTAGCCGGGCAGCTCCAGCACGCGGCGCAGCATCTCGCGGATGCGCACCGACTTGCTCGCAAGCCGGATCGGGGTGCCGTTCGCACGGCGGACCATATCGCGGGCGTTGGCGAGCGCGGCGTCGAGATCCATGACAGCGAACGGGGCGTCCAGATGGGCAACGGCAGACCTGGTCAAATACTTCACGGGGCAAAAGCTTAGCGCCCGAGTTTCGTGGTGTCCGGAAAACGATAGGATATCCAGTTATGAGCCGCTCGTCTTTCGTCCACCTACATAATCACACGGAATACTCCATGCTCGACGGCATGGCGAAGGTAGACATGCTCGCCGAGGAGGTTTCCCGCCAGGGGATGCCCGCGGTGGGCATGACCGACCACGGCAACATGTTCGGCGCGGATGCCTTCTACCGCACCATGACGGCGGCCGGGATCAAACCGATCATCGGCATCGAGGCCTACATGGCCCCCGACTCCCGCTTCAACATGAACCGCGTGCGCTGGGGTAACCCGGAGCAGAAGAAGGACGACGTCTCGGCTTCCGGCGCGTACCTGCACCAGACAATGCTCGCCGAGAACGCCACCGGCCTGCGCAACCTCTTCTATCTTTCCTCCATGGCCTCTTACGAGGGCCAGCTGGGCAAGTGGCCGCGCATGGACGCCGAGCTCATCGCCGAGCACGCCGAGGGCGTCATCGCGACCACCGGCTGCCCCTCCGGCGACGTGCAGACCCGCCTCCGCCTTGGCCAGTTCAACGAGGCCCTCGAGGCCGCGGCGATGTGGCAGGACATCTACGGCAAGGACAACTTCTTCCTCGAGCTCATGGACCACGGGCTGGAGATCGAGAAGCGCGTCCGCGACGAGCTGCTGGAGATCGGCCGCAAGCTGGACCTGCCGCCGCTGGTCACCAACGACTGCCACTACGTGCTGGAGAACCAGGCCGCCGCCCACGAGGTCATGCTGTGCGTGCAGACCGGCTCCACCATGGACGAACCCACCATCGACGAGGGCGGTAAGCGCTTCGCCTTCAGCGGTTCCTCCTACTACATCCGTACCGCGGAGGACATCCGCAACCAGTGGGACCATGTCGTCCCGGATGGTTGCGATAACACCCTGTGGATCGCCGAGCGCGTCCAGGACTACGGCGAGATCTGGGAAGAACACCCCTACGACCGCATGCCGGTCGCCGAGGTTCCAGAAGGCCACACGCCGACGTCCTGGCTGACCCACGAGGTCATGTGTGGCCTGGAGGAGCGATTCAACGGCGGCCCGGTGCCGCAGGAATACATTGACCGGGCCGAGTACGAAATCGGCGTCATCGACATGAAGGGCTACCCTTCCTACTTCCTCATCGTCGCCGAGCTGATCAAGTACGCCCGCTCCGTCGGCATCCGCGTCGGCCCCGGCCGTGGCTCCGCCGCAGGCGCCCTGGTGGCCTACGCACTGACGATCACGAACATCGACCCCATCGAGCACGGCCTGCTCTTCGAGCGCTTCCTCAACCCGGAACGCCCGTCCGCGCCTGATATCGATATCGACTTCGACGACCGCCGCCGTGGCGAGATGATCCGCTACGCAGCGGATCGCTGGGGCGAGGACAAGATCGCCCAGGTGATCACCTTCGGCACGGTGAAGACCAAGCAGGCCATTAAGGACTCGGCGCGTGCCTGGTACGGGCAGGCGGGCTTCCAGATGGCTGACCGGATCACCAAGACCCTGCCGCCGGCGATCATGGCTAAGGACATCGAGCTCAAGGGCATCAAGGACCCGGAGCACCCGCGCTACGCGGAGGCCGCCGAGGTCCGTCAGCTCATCGACACCGACCCGCAGGTCAACAAGATCTACGAGGACGCCCTCGGGCTGGAGGGGGTGGTCCGCCAGGCGGGCGTGCATGCCTGTGCGGTGATTATGTCCTCCGTCCCACTGCTGGACTGCATCCCGATGTGGAAGCGCAAGCAGGACGGCGCGCTGATTACCGGCTGGCCCTACCCGGCCTGTGAGGCCATCGGCCTGCTGAAGATGGACTTCCTGGGGCTGCGCAACCTCACCGTCCTCGGCGATGCGATCGACAACATCAAGAAGAACCGTGGCGAGGACTTCGACCTCGAGGGGCTGTCCACCGAGGACGATGCGACCTACGAGCTGCTCGCCCGGGGCGACACCCTGGGTGTGTTCCAGCTGGACTCCGGTGGCATGCAGGAGCTGCTCAAGCGCATGAAGCCCACCGGGTTCAGCGATATTGTCGCCTCCCTGGCCCTGTACCGCCCGGGACCGATGGGCGTGAACGCCCACTGGGATTACGCGGACCGCAAGAACGGGCGCAAGCCGATCACCCCGATCCACCCGGAGCTGGAGGAGCCACTCAAGGAGATCCTCGACGAGACCTACGGCCTGATCGTCTACCAGGAGCAGATCATGAGGATCTCCCAGAAGGTGGCGAACTACACCGCGGGTGAGGCAGACGGCTTCCGAAAGGCCATGGGTAAGAAGAAGCCGGAGGTCCTGGCCCAGCAGTACGACAAGTTCTGGTCGGGCATGCAGGCAAACGGCTACTCCAAGGAGGCCATGGACGCCCTGTGGGGCACCATCGAGCCCTTCGCCTCCTACGCGTTCAACAAGTCCCACGCCGCGGGCTATGGGCTGGTGTCCTTCTGGACTGCCTACCTGAAGGCCAACTACACCGCGGAGTACATGGCCGCGCTGCTGACGAGTGTCTCCGATAAGAAGGACAAGTCCGCCATCTACCTGGCCGACTGTCGCCACCTAGGCATCAAGGTGCTCTCGCCGGACGTCAACGAGTCCGCCTTCACCTTCCAGTCCGTCGGCGAGGACATCCGCTTCGGCCTCGGCGCGGTGCGCAACGTCGGCGAGGACGTCGTCGAATCCATCATCGCCGCACGCGATGAGAAGGGGGCGTTCAAGGACTTCTCCGACTACCTCGACAAGATCGACGCCGTCGCCGCCTCCAAGCGTGTGACCGAGTCGCTGATCAAGGCGGGCGCCTTCGACTCCCTCGGGCACCCGCGCAAGGGCCTCGTCCTCGTCCACGAGGACGCCGTCGACGCCGTCGTCGCGACGAAGAAGGCCGCCGCCAAGGGACAGTTCGACCTCTTCGCCGGCCTCGGCGCCGAGGAGGCCGGGGACGTCTTCAAGGTCGAGGTCCCGGACCAGGAGTGGGAGCGCAAGCACGAGCTCGCCCTGGAGCGCGACATGCTGGGCCTCTACGTCTCCGGCCACCCCCTCGACGGTTTCGAGGACGCTCTCGATGCCCAGGTCGACACCCCGCTGCCCACCGTCCTGTCCGGCGAGCTGCCGAATAACAAGGACGTCAAGATCGGCGGCATCATCTCCAGCGTCGAGCGCCGCGTGGACCGCAACGGTGCGCCCTGGGTCATCGCCACCCTCGAGGACCAGCACGGCGCGCAGGTGGAACTGCTCGTCTTCGCGAAGACCTACCAGATGGTCGCCCCGCAGATCGTGGAGGACAACATCGTCCTGGCCAAGGCGAAAATCCGCTACCGCGACGACCGCATGAGCATCTTCTGCGAGGACCTGAAGTCCGCCGAGCTCTCCATCGGGGCGGGCACCGGCGTGCCACTGCGGCTGAACATCCGCGTCGACCAGGCCACCCCGGAGAACATGCAGCGCCTCAAGCAGGTGCTCAGCAACAACAAGGGAGACTCGGATGTCTACCTCACCCTCGTCGACGGCGAGCAGGAGGTGCAGTTCCTGCTCGGTCCAGAGATGCGGGTGACCAAGTCCCCGGCGCTGATGGGGGACCTGAAGGCCAGCACCTGGGAGGGTATCTTCGCCTAAACGCCCAGGTAGCCCCGGTCCTCACGGCTGCCCAACCACGAGCACACCACGAGCAGGAAAACAACACCCAGTGAGCAAGAAGAAGCAGACCCCCGAGTCGGAAGGCGCAGAAGAGTTCACCCGGCTTGCGCCCTACCGCCGCCCGACGGATAACGAGTGGCAGGCCGAGCTCGAGATCAAGCGCTCCACCTTCATCGGCCTGGTGCGGCAGACCCCCACCGAGGCCGAGGCACGGGCATTCATCGACGAGGTCCGGGAACGCTACCCGGATGCCCGCCACCACTGCAGCGCCTACCTCGTCCACCAGGACGGAGCCCAACCCATCGAGCGCTCCAGTGACGACGGCGAGCCCGCCGGCACCGCCGGACAGCCCATGCTCGAGGTGCTGCGCGGCAGCGGGGCCCTCGACGTCACCGCAGTGGTCGTCCGCTACTTCGGCGGCGTCCTGCTGGGTACCGGCGGCCTGGTCCGCGCCTACCACGACGCCACCAAGGCCGCGCTCGATAAGGTCACCTGGGTCACACGCACCCAGCTGGAGCTCTACCGCGTGGAGCTCAACCACGACGAGGCCGGGCGCGTGGAATCCGACATCCGCAATGCCGGCTACCAGATCCTGGAGACCGACTACGCCGCCCAGGTCGGCTTCCTCATCGCCGGGGACGATGCGCTAGCCACCCACCTGGCCAGCTGGACCCAAGGCCGCGTGGAACCCACCCGCGCGGGCCAACGTTGGGTAGATTTACCCACCGGAAGCTAAAACTTTTCCCAGGCACCCTGGCGACCCGGTGAGCACCCGGGCCACAACACCAAGAACGTGATAGAGGAAGAAGCACCATGACCCGCCCCTACGGAGACAACCCGATTGCCCAGCGCAAGGCCGCCGTGCGCAAGCACTCCAAGGCTATCCAGATCACCGCTGGCGTCGGCGGCGGACTCATCGTCCTGGGCGCCCTCACCGGCGCTGGCATGGGCTTCATCATCACCGTCCTGGTGATCTCCCTAATCGTGGCCGGATACAACGGCTGGCAGATCAACAAGATCATCAACCAGAAGGACAACTGGTAAACCATGGTCCGCATCGACGCCTGGGTCTGGGCCGTCCGGCTCACCAAGACCCGCGCGCAGGCCGCGGCCGCATGCCGCGCCGGGCATGTGAAAATCAACGGCGAATCGGTCAAACCCGCCCAGCACGTGGCGGTGGGGGACCAGGTGCGGGTGTGGGTCAATCACCGGGAACGCATCGTTGAGGTCACGGAGCTGCTGCACAAGCGGGTGGGGGCGCCCGTGGCGCAGAAAGCCTATATCGACCACTCTCCGCCACCGCCGCCCAAGGAGATCATCGCCTCCATGCCACGGCGTGACCCCGGGGCCGGCCGGCCCACGAAGAAGGAGCGCCGCCAGCTGGATAAGTTCATGCGCAACCAGCGGCGCCGCTGAATGCGGTAGCGCCACGTTGGTGCGCCGCGGCGCCGAATCGAGCCGGGGGACAACGCTGGGTGCAGAAGCCTGAGACAACGCCAAGGGGCGGAGCCAGCGCGTTCAGTCGCGCGCAGCGGGGGAGTAGACCTGCTGGCCGAGCTGCTGCCAACGGTTGCCGAGGCGCCCCGGGCGGGTCTCGATATTCTCCCCGATGTGCACGGTGCGCCGAATATGGTCCCGGCCGTAGGTGAACAACAGCAGGTCGTCGATGAGGCGCACCTGCCCGGGCTCGAAGGGATAAGCCATCGCCTCGTTGAGCGCGGCGATGCGATCCGGGTCCAGCAGCTCCTTGAGCTCTGCGACGGTGGTGATGCCGTGGGCAGCCAGCATCGCGATCGCCCAGCCGTAATAATCCGCCCGCGAGGTGGGGTAGGAGTTGCCTAGCAGGCGGGTGAGCAGGCCCGGCAGCGAGCGGGTGTCGAGCTCGGTGGCGTCCTGCTCCTGCGTGCGGGCGTCGACGATGCGGGCGATCTTGTCGAACTGCTCGTCGGCGAGTTCGATGAGACCTGCGGCCAGCGTGAAAGCCCGGTCCACCTCCGGGTTGCCGGACATCTCCGGGTTCTTGTAGCGCATATCGTGCTCGAACTCGGCCCACGCGTGCTGCAGCACGGTGCGCAGCTGCACCTCCACTCGCCGGCCGAGTTGCTCTGAGTAGCCGATCACGTGGTGGGAGGCGTAACCGAAGCGCCCGCTCTTGGCGGTTTCGGCGGCCTTATCGACCACGGTGTCGATGGCGAAGATGGTGCTCACCGCCGCGAGCAGCTGCTCGATCTCGCCGGAGTGGAAGGTGGTCACCCGGATGCCGACGATGTCGTGGGCGCTCGCGAAGTCCTGATATTCCGGGTAGTTGGGGTTCTTCAGCTTCGCGACGAAGCTGGAGCGGTCCTTCAGCCTCACCGAGACCTGGTCGAAGCTGATGCCCGCGTCGTCGAGCGCGGCGGCAACGAGCTCCTTCGTTTCGCGCTCGGCGGCGGGGTGCTCATCGAGCCAGGTGTCGTAGTCCTTCAGCGCCTGGGCGATGGTGCTGGCGGTTGGTGAGGTGGAGTTTCCCATGACCCAGAGTCTAAGCCACGGTTCGCGAGGCCGCGGAGAGCGGTTTCTAGAGGAAGTCGAAGGCCACGCAGAAACCGGTGCGCAGGTCGAAGGGGCCGTGCCAGTCTTGGCGATCGATAGCCAATGGCAGCGGGCAGACCTGTACACGCTCGCCGGCGACGTAGAACGCCGCCACCCCGTCCAAGACCCTTTCCACCCGTTCCGCGAGCCCCTGAGCCAGCTTCGGGTGGGTCAGCATCGCGGTCGGCGGCGGGGCGCCCGCGGAACCGGTGAGCTCCACCCAGCCATAATCCCGGGAGTCGAGGCGGTGGACACGGTAGGCCTCGCCGGATTCGCCCACCACCTCGCTGATGCTGTCTGCAGTCTCACCCCACAGCTGCAGGAGCGTGTGATAATCCTTCTCCGAGAACTCCGGGAGCTCCGCGGTGAAGCCGGACCCCACCGGCACCCGCACCGGGCGGCTATAGCAGGCCTCCGGCAGGCGGGTCAGCCGAGCCACCCCGGGCAGGCTTTTGCTCGCAGGGCCCGCCGGCCCGGCCGTGCACTGCGTGGCCACCTCCGCGGCAGCCGTGATCGTGGTCCTGGTTCTGTGCGTTGTTCTACGCGTTGTCACTGTGCTCGTCATGACAGTGTTAGACAACGCGGGAGCCCATTTGGTTCCCGGAAACGGCGAAAACCCCAAAAATTCTTGGGGGAGCCACCCACCGCGCCGGGGAGCTAGCCCTGCACTCCCAGCTTGTTAAGCAGTTCCTCGAAGGTCCAGATCGCCAGCTCCTGGCCCTGTTCCTGCAGCTCCCGGGCGCGCTTCTCCTTGCTGGTCACCGTCGCCCATTCGCCGAGAATCAGCAGGGTGGTCTTCTTCGTCACGTTCTTCGCGACGATCGCACCAGCATCGGCCAGCATGTCCCAGACCTCGCCCTTGGAGTAGGGATCCACGTCCCCGGTGATGACGACCGTCTCGCCGAACACGGGGCCGTCCACGTCCGCTTCAGTGTTTTGCTCCGGCACCTTGTCTGGTGTGGCCACCCGGTCCCAGGGGGCGCGCCGGTTGCCGCTCTTCTTCGGTGTCTTCTTTGTCGACGACGACGTCGGCGCGGCCGCTGGTGCTGCGGAGCTGCCCGCCGCTGGGGCGTCCGACTCGAAGGAGGCCGACCACTCTGCGGCATCGATGGTCGCGACGTCGACGTCGAAACCGGCCTGCAGGCGGGAAAGTTGCTCGTCGATCTCGGTCAGCATCTCCGCCTCGCCGGGGAAGAAGTGCACGGTGGCCGGGTTCAGGCGTGCCTCATCGAAGCTGCGGATGAAGCCGTTGGTGCTGGCCCCAGCAAGCAGGAAGTGCAACCACCCCGGCGAGCTGGCCGTCGGCGCCGAGATGCGCCAACCCAGCAGTTGCTCCGGTGCGATGGCCAGATCGGGGGAGAGGGAGCGGGCGAGCAGCGAACGGTGGACCTGAATGCCGTCGCTGGTGATGGTGATCGAGGAGTCCGTCATGGCTTCGACGCTACCCGATGGAGCTAGGCACAGGACACGCGAGCGACTAGGCTTCTAAAGCTATGAAGATCTCAGCAGTTTCCAGCTCTGGACGGCGCGCCCTCGCGGTGTGCCTGGCAGCAGGGCTCGCCCTGTCCGCTTGCTCGAAGGAAGAGGAAGCGTCGAAGGATGAGAAGTCCACCTCGACCACCACCTCGCAGGCCGACGCGAAGAAGTCCGAGGACAAGGACAAGAAGAAGGCCGAAGAAAAGAAGGCTGAGGAGAAAAAGGCCGCCGAAAAGAAGAAGGCGGAGGAAAAGAAGAAGGCAGAAGCCGAGAAGAAGCGGGCTGAGGCCAAGAAGGAAGAGGCCAAGAAGGCAGAGGCCGCCAAGCAGGCCCAGCAGGAGCAGGCGAAGGAGCAGCCCAAGGCGCCGGGTGGTGCCCCGGCGCAGGGCAACGCGGGGAACGACGAGAAGGAGATCCGCGACCTCGTCATGGGCATGAACGCCCACGTCAACAACCCGCACGCCTACATGAACTACCGCCGTGACAACGCCTGCCAGCGCGTCCGCAACGAGGTTGGCGACGGCGCCTTCGACGAGGCAGCGAACAACCTCGCCGGGACCGGCCTGAACCTGATCCCGCGCATCGATAACATCAACAGCGTGCAGGTCAACGGCAACACCGCGCGCGTCGAGACCACCGCCAGCGCACAGGGGCAGTCCCAGCCAGCGCCGATTGACCTGGTCAAGGAAGACGGGCGCTGGAAGTTTTGCGGCTAGCTAGCATCGCACGCAAGGCGCAGCCGGTCTCGGCGGTATTCCTCTTCGCGATGCTGGCCTACGGCGTTGTCGGTGTGCTGTGGGGGCTGTGGCACCCGACCGTTGACGTCGAGGTGACCGCCAACGGTGCACTCGACCCCGTGCCCGGCACCGAAGATGCCAGCTTCGTGGGCTTTGCGTGCTTCGTCATCGTCACCGGCCTGCTGGCCTTCGCCGTCGCCGGGTGGTCTTTCCTCACCAAACCGCGCGGACCGGCCATGATGATGTGGACCACGCTCGTGGTGTTCTCCGGCACCTGGTGGGCCTTCGCGATTGGGGCGCGGATCACCAGCTGGATGAATACCCTGCCCGAGGGGCACCCCGCCCCGGGGGACGTTCTCCACTTGGCCAGCGCCGATATTTCGCTGACCGCGCTGCTGCTGCCGATGACCATCGCCCTGGTCTTCTACTGGTGCGCGTCCGTGATGAGCGACAGCGAGACCTTCAGCGATAGTGCGGCTTCGGCCCAGAGTTAGTCGCCGAGCTCCTCTTTGACCTGCGTGAATACCGCATCGAGCTCTGCGGGGCGCGCGAACTCCGCGGGCATGGCCACGTTTGCCTGGGCGTAGGCCTGCCGCGCCAGGTCAGTTTCCCCCATCGCCAGCTGGGCGCGAGCCTCCGCTAGCAGCGCGAAGGCCTCCTTGACCGGGTGCCCCAACTGCTCGAAGGCGCTGGTCGCCCGGCGCGCGAAGTCCACGGCCGCCCCGCCCTCGGCGAACTGGGCCATCGTGAGCAGCCACTCGGCGACGTGCCACTCCTTGCCCTCCTCCTGGCTGGCCTCGATGAGCTCCCAGGAGCGGCGGAGATACGCGGTCGCGGCGTCCTCGTCGAGGTAGGCCAGGGTCTGGAAGACCTCGGCGGCATCCAGCAGCCGGCCGGATGCCTTCAACAACTCCGCCCGGCGGTGCTGCAGGTCGAAGACCTCTTCGGCTAGCCCCAGGCGCAGGCCCGCGAAGGTGGCGATCGCGTAGCAGGAGGCGGTGCGCTGGTCATTGGGGGTCATCTCCGACCAGTGGATCACCGACCGCGCGGTGTCCCAGGCCTCCTCGAAGAGGTTGTTTTCGAAGGCGGACTGGGCGATGACCTCCTGCAAATCCAGCAGGATGGGGCCGACGGGGACGCCGTCGACCCAGGTGACCATGTCGTGTGAGAGCTGCCAGGCCTCTCCCGCGCGGTCCTGGGAGAAGTACACGCGGGCGGTGAGCTCCGCGTGACGCATCGCGATGACCGGGGCATCCATGATGCGAGCCAGCTCCACGCAGCGTGCCCAGTGCTCAGCCACGCCTGCCTCGTCGCCTTCCAAAAGTGCAAAGTGCCCCAGCATGTCGTGGGCGTCGAAGCGGGAGACCGACGTGGTGTCTGAGCTGCTCAGCACCTCGCTGGCCAGGGCATAGGCCTGTTGTTTGCGGCCGGAGAACCAGTGCCGCTGGGCGTACCAGAGCAATCGGTCTGCCTCGGTGGGGTAGGCGGTGCCGAAGCGGCGCACCAGCCCAGCGAAGACCTCTGCCAGCTGCTCGCTGACATTCACGGCCACCGAGTATGCGGTCGTGGCGGCGGTGGCGAGCTTTACCGCATCGGGGCGGTCGATGCTCTCCCCGCGAATGGTCGGTTCCTCGCCGACAGTGGGGGAATCCGGGGTGGGGCGCCAGGCATGGAAGTCCTCGAGCAGAGCGCGCAGCCGGTCCTCGGGCTCGCCGAGCGGGTACACAGAGGGCTCATCCTGGTTGAGCGCGTGGAAGGCCAGGTGAGCCTTGCCGACGAGCGTGAGCGCATCGTCCCCGCGACTGTCCGCCCAGGTGTTGAGCTCGCTGAGCGCGGCGATGGCCTCGTCGGTCATCCCCATCACATCTGCGGCCCCGGCGCGCAGGAAGTAGAACTCGCCGACGAGCTCGGGGCTGACGTCCTCGGCGGTGGCGAGCCAGTGGAAGCGGGCGAATTCACTCATCTGCCGCCAGGCCGTGCGCCCCTGAGCGACATCGTGGGCGCTATCGGCCAACAATGCGTTCAAAGTCAGTGGCATGCCCCATGAACCTCCGGAAAACCTGGCTGGATTAGAATAAGGATCACCCTAGCAACCCACCATTTTTAGCCCCTTTAAGGGAGAGGATCTGGCATGCTCCAGCGCATTGATCTTCGAGGCACCACACCCACCACCGCCCAGCTTCGGCGGGCGCTGCCCCGCGGCGGCACGGATATTGATGCGGTGCTGCCGACCGTCTCGCCCGTCGTTGAGGACGTCAAGGCCCACGGCGTGGCGGCGGCAAATAAGTACTCCCAGCAGTTCGATGGCTGCGTACCGGCGAGCCTCCGGGTGCCGGCCGAGGTCATCGATCAGAGCCTTGACACCCTGGAGCCGAGGGTGCTGGACGCGCTCAAGGAGGCGATCCGCCGGGTGCGGGCTTTCCACGAGGCACAGCGGCCGGAGGACCAGGACGTCGAGATCGCCGAAGGTGGCGTGGTCTCCGAGCGATGGATCCCGGTGGAGCGCGTGGGCCTGTACGTCCCGGGTGGCAAGGCCGTGTACCCGTCCAGCGTGATCATGAACGCAGTTCCCGCGCAGGCCGCCGGCGTCGGCAGCCTCGTGGTGGCCTCCCCGCCGCAGGCGGATAATGGCGGCTGGCCGCACCCGACGATCCTCGCGGCCTGCAAGCTGCTGGGCGTGGACGAGGTCTGGGCCGTGGGCGGCGCGCAGGCCATCGCTCTGCTGGCTTACGGTGACGAGGATCTGGAGCCGGTGGATATGATCACCGGCCCGGGCAATATCTTCGTCACCGCCGCCAAGCGACTGTGCCGCTCCGTCGTCGGTATCGACGCGGAGGCAGGCCCCACTGAGATCGCGGTCCTGGCCGACGAGTCCGCCGACCCCGTGCAGGTGGCTTATGACCTGATCAGCCAGGCCGAGCACGACCCGATGGCGGCTTCCGTGCTGATCACAAACTCCGAACAGCTCGCCGACGCGGTCGACCGCGAGATCGCCGAGCGTTACCAGGTGACCCACAACTCCGAGCGCGTCGCCGAGGCCCTGCAGGGCCAGCAGAGCGGCATCGTGCTCGTCGGCGATGAAGAAGAGGCGATCCGCGTGGCCAACGCCTACGCCGCCGAGCACCTGGAGATCCACACGAAGGACGACACCGGCACCGCGAAGAAGATCATCAACGCCGGTGCGATCTTCATCGGGCCGTACAGCCCGGTGCCGCTGGGCGACTACGCCGCGGGCAGCAACCACGTCCTGCCGACCAGCGGCAGCGCCCGGCACTCCTCGGGCCTGTCCACCCACACCTTCCTCAAGTCCGTGCACGTCGTGAACTACAGTGAGCAGGCCCTGCAGGACGTCTCGGAGACCGTGATCGCCCTCGCGGACGCCGAGCGCCTCCCCGCCCACGGGGAAGCAATCAAGGCCCGCACCAACCCAGATTGGACCAACCGTGGTTAATCTCCCGATCCGTGAAGAATTCCAGGGCAAGTCTGCCTACGGCGCGCCCCAGCTGACCGTCAAGAACCAGTTGAACACGAACGAAAACCCCTACCCGCCGAGCGAGGCCATCGTTGAGGACCTCGTCGCCGAGGTCCGCGCGCTCGGTGCTGGGCTAAACCGTTACCCGGAGCGCGACGCCGTCGAGCTGCGCGAGGATCTGGCTGACTACATCACCGCGCAGACGGGCGTGGCGGTCACCAAGGACAATCTGTGGGCGGCCAACGGCTCCAACGAGATCCTGCAGCAGCTCCTTCAGGTCTTCGGCGGGCCGGGCCGCAGCGTGCTGGGTTTCGTACCCAGCTACTCCATGCACCCGATCCTCGCGGCAGGCACCCAGACCGAGTTCATCGCCATCGACCGCGACCCGGCCCAGGGCTTCGCGATCGACGTCGACAAGGCTGTGGCGGCCATTGAGGAGCACCAGCCGAACATCGTTTTCGTCACGACGCCGAATAACCCGACCGGTGGGATCACCCCGCTGGCGGACATTCGCCGCATCCTCGACGCCGCACCGGGGATCGTCATCATCGACGAGGCCTACGCCGAGTTTTCCGACGAGCCGAGCGCTTGCACGCTGCTGGCGGACTACCCGGCCAAGCTCGTGGTCTCCCGCACGATGAGCAAGGCCTTCGACTTTGCCGGTGGTCGCCTGGGCTACTTCGTGGCCGACCCGGCGTTCATCGAGGCAGTCATGCTGGTGCGCCTGCCGTACCACCTCTCGACGCTGAGCCAGGCCGCCGCGCGCGTGGCGCTGCGCCACCGGGAGGATACGTTGGCCACCGTCGCCACCCTCAGCGAGCAGCGCGACCGGGTTGCCGCCGAGCTGAAGGAACTCGGCTATGAGGTCGTCGACTCGCACTCCAACTTCATCTTCTTCGGTGGGCTGCAGGACAGTCACCGCACGTGGGAGGCGTTCTTGGACCAGGACGTCCTCATCCGGGACGTCGGCATCCCCGGCTGGCTGCGCGTGACGGTCGGCCTGCCGGAAGAAAACGACGCCTTCCTGGCCGCAGCGGCAGCAGTGAAAGGAAAGAACTAACTATGAGCAACACCTTCGAGGACCGGATCGGACGCGCCCAGCGGAAGACCAGCGAGTCCGACATCTCGGTGAGCATCAACTTGGATGGCAGCGGTAAGACCGACATTTCCACCGGACTGCCCTTCTTCGACCACATGCTCACCGCACTCGGTGCCCACGGCTCCTTCGACCTCGAGGTCAAGGCAGTCGGCGACGTCGAGATCGACGCCCACCACACCGTCGAGGACACTGGCATCGTTCTGGGCCAGGCACTGGGCGAGGCGCTCGGGAACAAGGCCGGCATCCGCCGCTTCGGTGATGCGTTCATCCCGATGGACGAGTGCCTGGCTCATGCGGCCGTCGACGTCTCGGGTCGCCCGTACTACGTTGGCACCGGTGAGCCAGATGCCATGGTGCACACGGTCATCGGCGGTCACTATGCCACCGTGATCAACCAGCACTTCTTCGAAACCCTGGCCCTGAACGCTCGGATCGCCCTGCACGTGCGTTGCCTCTATGGCCGCGATCCGCACCACATCACCGAAGCGGAGTACAAGGCCGTGGCCCGCGCACTGCGTGCCGCCGTGGAGCGCGACGAGCGCGTCACCGGCATCCCGTCGACCAAGGGTGCCTTGTAGGATTTGAGCCGCACGCGCCCCAGCCGTGCGGCCTGGGCGGGTGAGAGACCCGTCGCCGAATTAGACCAGCAGATTCTCAACCCCGTGCGCACCACGTACGGAGGAAGGAAGGATGACCTTGCCTATTCGCCCGAAGGCACTCCCGGCGGCAGAGCTCGCCAAGATCGAATCCGTGTGGCAGGCCCCGGGGCTCAAAGCCACGTTGATCTCGGTGTTCTGTGCCTTCGGCGGGTGGGCGATCCTCCTGCCGGTGATCCCGCTGGCCATCATTGAAGCTGGGGGATCCGAGACGATGGCCGGTGCTAGTACCGGCATCTTCATGGGGGCCACCGTGGCGACCCAGTACTTCACCCCAAGGATCCTGCGGAAAGTAGGCTATTTCCCCGTCATGGCCACGGCCGGCTTATTGCTCGGCCTTCCCGCGCTGCTGCACATCGGCTCGTTGTCCAATGCGGCCGTGATCGCCGTGGCTATCATCCGCGGCATCGGCTTCGGTGCCGTCACGGTGACGGAGGCCGCGCTGATCGCCGACCTCGTGCCGCTGCACCTGCTGGGCCGGTCCAGCGGTGTCTTCGGGGTCTTCGTGGGAAGCGGCCAGCTCATCGGCTTCCCGCTGGGCATGTGGGTTTATGACAACTACGGCTCCGCGGTCTACGTCCTGGCCGCCGTCTACGCCGTGATCGGTGCAGCAGCCGCGCTGGGGCTCCCGGTGGAATCCAAGGAGGTCACCGAGGCCACCCACGAAACCACGGAAGTCGAAAAGCCCGCCACCCAGATGGTTGCCACCTGGAAGCTGGCGACCGTGCCTGGGCTGCTCATCGGTGTCGCCGCCGTGGGTTTTGCGGCGTTCAGTAACTTCCTGGCGCCCGCCGCCGCCAAGATCGATCCCGCCATCGCCGCCACGGTCGCCGGCCTCACCCTGGCGGTGATGGGCACGGCGCAGACGATCGCGCGTGCGTTCTCCGGCTGGTGGTCCGACCGCAAGGGCGAGCCCGGCACCCTGGCCGTTGCCTCGCTGATCTTCGCCCTCGCCGGTGTGCTGGGAGCAGCCCTGACCATCAACATGGAGCCCACCGGCCGGCTGCTGGTGGCCTGCGCCCTGCTGACCGCCGCGATCTTCGGCGCCGGTTTTGGCTTGGCGCAGTCTGAAGCGCTGCTGCTGCTCTTCTACCGCCTGCCGCGCGACCGCTCCGCCGAGGCTTCCGCCCTGTGGAACATGTCCTTCGACTCCGGCACCGGTGTCGGCTCGATCCTGCTGGGCATCGTGGCCTCCAGCTTCGCCTTCCAGGGAGCCTTCATCGGTGCGGGCATCGTCATCCTCGTTGGCTTGGGGCTGGTCATCCTGGACCGCTTCATGGGCCAGCACCGCGTCGTGGACACCGGAAATGTCCGTACCCGTCTGCGCCGCGTGACCGACCGGGTGCGCGTTCGTCGCCGGTAGGCGCCCGGGTACAATGCGGGCTATGGAAACACAGTCCACAGAAGCGAATTCCAGCACAGCCGCCCCTGCTGAAGAGGGTACCCTTAAGGCCACCGGTGGGCGGCGGCCCAGCGTCGCGCTGTTGGACTACGGCAGTGGCAACATCCGCTCCGCGCAGCGCGCCATCGAGCGGGCCGGGGCCGAAGTCACCGTCACCAACGATCCGAAGACGGTGCTGAACGCCGATGGCCTTCTCGTGCCCGGGGTGGGGGCGTTCGCCAGCTGCATGACGGGCCTGCGCAAGGTCCAGGGGGCTCGACTGATCGGGGAGCGGCTTGCCGGCGGCCGCCCGGTACTCGGCATCTGCGTGGGCATGCAGATCCTTTTCGAGCACGGTGTGGAGTTCGCCGACGGCGCCCACGGCAGCTCGGAGATCGAGGGCGCAGGAGAGTGGCCGGGTACTGTCCGTCGCCTCGACGCCAAGATCCTGCCGCACATGGGCTGGAACACCGTGGACGTCGATCCCGCGGGCAGCCAGATGTTCGACGGTCTCCCTGCCGACGAGCGCTTCTACTTCGTCCACTCCTATGGGGTCCAGGAGTGGGAGCTGCACACCGACGGCCGGACCCGCGCGCCCCTGGTCCACTGGGGCCAGCACGAGGACTGCCGCTTCGTCGCAGCCGTGGAAAACGGCCCGCTGTGGGCCACCCAGTTCCACCCGGAGAAGTCCGGCGACGCGGGCGCGCACCTGCTGCGCAACTGGGTCACAACCCTCTAGTTGCACGGTCCCGGCACTGCGCCGGCAGGCCGGGGCTACACTGATCCTTTAATAGCTAAATCCACCCCGTGGCGAGAAAGTGAAAAACATGTCCCACAACAACACCACCGCTTTGACTCTCCTTCCCGCCGTCGACGTCTCCGAGGGCCAGGCCGTCCGCCTCGTCCAGGGCGAGGCCGGCACGGAGACCAGCTACGGCGCGCCGATCGAGGCCGCCATGGCCTGGCAGAACGCCGGGGCCGAGTGGATTCACCTCGTCGACCTCGATGCCGCCTTCGGCCGGGGCAGCAACTTCGAGATCATCCGCGAGGTCACCCAGGCGATGGACCTGAAGGTCGAGCTCTCCGGCGGCATCCGCGACGACGCCTCCCTCGAACGCGCGTTGTCCACCGGCTGCGAGCGCGTCAACATCGGCACCGCCGCGCTGGAGAACCCGGAGTGGTGCAAGAAGATCATCCAGGAGCACGGGGACAAGGTCGCCATCGGCCTGGACACCCGTGAGGTCGACGGCGAGTGGCGCCTGCGTGGCCGTGGCTGGACCAGCGACGGCGGCAACCTGTGGGAGGTCCTGGAGCGCCTCGACGCCGAGGGTGTGTCCCGCCTTGTCGTCACCGATGTCTCCCGTGACGGCATGCTGAACGGACCGAACGTCGAGCTGCTGCGCGAGGTTTCGGCGGCAACGTCCGCGCCGGTCGTCGCGTCGGGCGGTATCTCCAGCCTGGACGACATCCGAGCACTCGCCGCCGTCGTCGACGAGGGCGTGGACTCGGCCATCGTTGGTAAGGCACTGTATGCAGGCAAGTTCACGCTCGAGGAGGCGCTGCGGGTCGCCCGCGGTCAGGAGGACTGATGACAGAATCTCTCGACACCCGCGCGCTGCTGGCCATCGCCGAAGCCGCGGTCGACGAAGCCGAGGCCACCTTCACGGCCGCCGTCGGTGCGGATCCCGAGGTCATCAAGAGCCCCGGCGATTTCGCCACCGAGGCCGACCTCAAGGTGGAACGGCAGCTGCGCAACCTGCTGAGCCAGTACACCGGCTTCCCGGTTCACGGCGAGGAGTATGGGACCGTCATGCCGGGCGAGCTGCCGGGCGAAGTGCCGGAATACAATCCCGGTGACAAGAGCGCGGACGCCCTCGACGGCCCGCGTCGGCGTCGTCGGGAACTCATCGACGAGGAGCCGGAGACCTTCTGGGTCGTTGACCCGATTGACGGCACCGCGAACTACGCGGTGGGCAACCCGTTCTGCTGCATCCTCGTGTCCCTGATCCACCAGGGTGAGACCCTGCTGTCGGTGACCGAGATGCCGTTGCTGGGTCGCCGCATCACCGCGCACAAGGGCCACGGCCTGTTCGTGGACGGCAACCCCGCCCGGCCGATGCCACCCTCGGACGCGGGCGTGACACAGATCAGCTTCGGCTCGATCCTGTCCCAGCGCCGCGGCAACCTGCCGATTTCCTACCGCCAGGACATGCTCAACGAAATCGGCAAGTCCTATCCGCGCATGCGCGTCACCGGCTCGGTGGGCATCGACCTGGCCTTCACCGCCGCCGGTGTTTTCGGCGGCACGGTGACCTTCAGCCCGAACCTGTGGGATAACGCGGCAGGCATCCTGGCCGTGGAGGCCAACGGTGGGGTGGCGACCGACTTCGCGGGCAACCCGTGGCGGCCAGGCGTCTCCGGCCTGGTGGCAGGGGAACCGGACGTGCACGCCACGCTGCTGGAACACATTCAAAACGTGCCGATCGGCACCGCTGCGCGCACCGCGCAGGAGATCATGGACCGAGGTGGAATTCAATGAGCGTCAGTGTGCGCGTCATTCCATGCCTGGACGTGGCGAACGGCCGCGTCGTCAAGGGCGTGAACTTTAAGAACCTGCGCGACGCCGGCGACCCGGTGGAGCTCGCGAAGCGCTACGACGAAGAGGGCGCCGACGAGCTGACCTTCCTGGACGTCTCCGCGTCCAAGGAGGGCCGCGGCACGATGCTGGACGTCGTCCGCCGCACCGCGGATCAGATCTTCATCCCGCTCACCGTCGGCGGCGGGGTCCGTTCCGTCGAGGACGCCGACGCCCTGCTGCGGGCGGGCGCCGATAAGGTCTCCGTGAACTCCTCTGCGGTGGCGAACCCGGAGCTGCTCCGCGAGCTGTCCACCCGCTTCGGCGCCCAGTGCGTCGTGCTCTCCGTGGACGCCCGCCGCTGCGATGACCAGCCCTCCGGCTACGAGGTCACCACGCACGGCGGCACCAAGTCCGCCGGCCTGGACGCCGTGGCCTGGGCCAAGAAGGGTGAGGAACTGGGAGTGGGGGAGATCCTGCTCAACTCCATGGACGCCGATGGCACCAAGGACGGCTTCGATACCGAGATGCTTGCCGCGGTGCGCGAGGTCGTGTCCATCCCGGTCATCGCCTCCGGTGGCGCGGGTGCAGCCAGCCACTTCCCGCCAGCTGTTGCGGCCGGTGCGAACGCGGTCCTGGCGGCCAGTATCTTCCACTTCGGCGAGGTCAGCATTCGCGAAGTCAAGGACGCTCTCGCGGAGGATTACGAGGTGCGCCGTTGAGTTCTGCAGCCCTCGACCCCGCCATCGCCGGGCGCCTGAAGCGCAACGCTGACGGGCTCGTCGCCGCCGTCGTCCAGGACGCGACCTCCGGCGACGTCCTGATGCAGGCCTGGATGAACGACGAGGCCCTGGCTCTGACCCTGGCCACCCGCAAGGGCACGTACTGGTCCCGGTCCCGGCAGCAGCTGTGGGTCAAGGGGGAGACCAGTGGGCACACGCAGGAAGTCGTGGAGGCACGGCTCGACTGCGATGGCGACACGGTGCTGCTGAAGGTCAATCAGACCGGTGCGGCGTGCCACACCGGAACCACCACCTGCTTCGATTCGGATAGGTTGCTCTAGAACATGGCTACAGCGCAGGGGTATTTCCAGCAGATGACGACCCGCGAGGAATTCCGCGCTCTGGCGGCGGAACACCGCGTGGTTCCGGTGGTGTACAAGGTGCTGGCCGATGGGCTGTCCACCCTGAACACTTATCGCGTCCTCGCGGAGGACCGGCCGGGCACGTTCCTCTTCGAATCCGCCCCGAGTGGCAAGTCCTGGAGCCGCTGGTCCATCATCGGCACCGGGGCGCGCGCCGCCCTGGTTGCCAAGGGCAAGGACGCCCGCTGGATCGGCCAGACTCCCGAGGACCTGCCCGCCGCCGAGGACCCGCTCGCTGCGATCAGCGCCACCCTCGAAGCCCTGCACACTGCCCCCATGCCGGGCCTACCGCCACTGACTAGTGGCCTGGTCGGCTACCTGGGCTACGACATGGTGCGCTACATCGAGCAGCTACCGGATACCTGCGAGGACGACCTGGACGTCCCCGACCTGGTGCAGATGCTCGTCGACACCCTGGCGGTCGTGGACCACCACGAGGGCAGCATCTGGCTCATCGCCAATGCCGTGAACTGGAATAACTCACCGGAGCGCGTGGACGCCGCCTACGACGACGCCGTGGCCCGCATCGAGGACATGCTCGGCAAGCTCTCCGGCGCGACGGCGGGCGGGGTTCACACTTATGACGCCACCGCCGAGCCGCAGGTCCGTCGCCAGCAGACTTCTGAGGTGTACCGGGAGCGCGTGTTGCAGTGCCAGGAGCACATCCGGGCAGGGGACGCGTTCCAGATCGTGCTGAGCCAGCGATTCGAGATTGATACGGACGTGCCCGCCCTGGACATCTACCGGATGTTGCGACGCACCAACCCGAGCCCGTACATGTTCCTGATGAACATCCCGAACGAGGACTTCACGCAGACCGCGTTCCGGATCGTCGGCTCCTCGCCGGAGTCCCTTGTCCGCGTGCAAGATGGGCACATCAGCACCCATCCGATCGCCGGTTCCCGGCCCCGCGGGGCCACCCCGGAGGAGGACCTGGCCAACGAGTGGGAGCTGCTGGCCGATGAGAAGGAGAACTCCGAGCACTTGATGCTCGTGGACCTCGGCCGCAACGACGTTGGCAAGATCTCGAAGCCTGGCTCAGTGGCGGTACACGACTTCCGCCACATCGAGCGCTACAGCGCCATCATGCACCTGGTTTCCGGCGTGACGGGCGAGCTCGCGGAGGGTAAGACGGCCGTGGACGCTGCGGCCGCGACCTTCCCGGCGGGCACGCTCTCTGGCTCCCCGAAGCCATCCGCGATGGGCATCATCGACCGCCTCGAGGACACCCGCCGCGGTATCTACGGCGGCACGGTCGGCTACTTCGATTTTTCCGGCAACACCGACCAGGCGATCGCGATCCGCTCCGGGCTCTACAAGGACGGCACCGTGTACGTGCAGGCCGGTGCGGGTATCGTTGCGGATTCCGACCCGGCGGCGGAAGACCGCGAGTGCCAGCACAAGGCCGCGGCCGTGCTGCGCGCCGTGGCAGCAGCGGAGACGCTGCGCAAGCTCTAGGTTGCGACCGGCCAACGACGTTGACGAAAAAGGTAAGAAGGGCATGACGAAGACTGAGAAGCGCATTCGTGGGCTGGCCCAGCTGCTGGTGATCCTGGCAGCGGCCGGCGTGTGGGGTTTCGGCCGCATGAACTGGCTGACCGCGGAGGTCTTCGACGACAAGTCCGGCGAGTCCACCCACGAGCTCGTGGGTGCAGTGTGGGATCCGGCTGGCACGCCGCTGGCGCTGGCGATGATGGCCGCGCTGATCGCGACGATGGCGGTCCCGCCAGTGGTCCGCCGTATCATCGGAGTGCTCATCGCACTGCTGTTCGCTGGCGCGAGCTTCCGAGCCGTGCAGCTCGTGGGTGCGGAGCCGGATCTCTACCGTGCCCAGCAGCTGCTGCGCTCTGGCGTGGCCACGCAGAATTCCAGCAACCCCGAGCAGATCTCCGCCTGGGCCCAGGTGGTGTCCGCGGAAGTGCACAACCTGCCCGTCCTGCTCACCGTCATCGTCGCCATTCTCGGCGTGTGTGGCGGAGTGATCCTCGCGATGAAGCCCGGGGGCTCGGACAGTGGCTATAGCCGCTATGAGACCCCGGAACGTCGGCGCGAGGGAGCCAAGCAAGACCTGACGGAAAACCCGGATTCCGGCCGGGTGCTGTGGGACGCCCTGGATGCGGGAGTGGACCCCACGGACGACGAACGGACGTAGCCGGTACCACCCGGGGTGGCAGGATTTCGTGCCAGCGCGACGCGTAGATAATGTTGTGACCATCGACACAGCGATCGTGAAAGGTTAGGCCGACATGGCAACAGTGTTGGATGAGATCATCGCCGGAGTTCTCGAGGACCAGGCTCGCCGTGAAGCGGAGGTGCCGCTGGCGGAGATCAAGGCCCGTGCACTGGACGCCCCGCCCGCGCTCGACGCGCTGGCTGCTCTCTCCGGTCCGGATGTGAGCGTTATCGCTGAGGTCAAGCGCTCCAGCCCCTCGAAGGGAGCGCTGGCCGCGATCCCAGAGCCGGAGGTGCTGGCTAAGGCCTATGCCAAGAATGGTGCCGCAGTCATCAGCTGCCTGACCGAGGAACGCCGCTTCAACGGCTCCCTGGCCGACTTCGACGCTGTGCGCGCAAACGTGGATATCCCGCTGCTGCGCAAGGACTTCATCGTCAACCCGTACCAGATCTACGAGGCACGGGCCCACGGCGCGGACGTCATCCTCCTCATCGTTGCCGCCCTCGAGCAGGAGCGGCTGACCGGGCTCCTGGAGTGCGCCGAGTCGCTGGGGATGACCGCCCTCGTCGAGGTCCACACGGAGGACGAGGTCGAGCGTGCGGTCGCTGCCGGCGCCAAGGTTATTGGCGTCAACGCCCGTAACCTCAAGACCCTCGAGGTCGATATGTCCGTCTTCGGGCGCATCGCCCCGCTGATCCCGGATCACATCGTGAAGATCGCGGAATCCGGTGTGCGCGATAAGCACGACCTGATCGAGTACGCCCGCCACGGCGCAAACGCTGTCCTCGTGGGCGAGGGGCTCGTGACCGCCGACGACCCGGGTGCGGCCGCCAAGGCCCTCGTGGTGGCGGGCCAGCACCCGGCGTGCCCGACCGGCTCCAAGCAAAACGCATAATCCCAGCCAGGTAAGTTGGAACTCGTGAGTAATAACAAGAAAAGCCCAGCACAAGCACTTCCCACCGCCGGCGAAGTGATCGGCACCGCGACCCACCACGAGCCCGATAATCTCGGGCAGTGGGGCGACTTCGGTGGCCGTTATATCCCAGAGGCCCTCATGGCCGTGATCGATGAGATCACCGATGCCTGGGGGAAGGCGAAGACCGATCCGGAGTACCTGGATACGCTCGACGATCTGCACCGCAACTACTCGGGCCGACCGTCCCCGCTGTACTACGCAGAGCGATTCTCCAAGCACGTGGGTGCAGAGGTGTGGCTCAAGCGTGAAGACCTCAACCACACGGGTTCCCACAAGATCAATAACGTGCTCGGCCAGGCCCTGCTAGCCAAGCGCATGGGCAAGACCCGCGTGATCGCTGAGACGGGCGCCGGCCAGCACGGCGTCGCAACCGCCACCGCGTGTGCCCTGCTCGGCCTGGAATGTCGCATCTACATGGGTGCAGTGGACGCCCAGCGCCAGGCGATGAACGTCGCCCGGATGAAGCTGCTGGGAGCGGAAGTCGTGGAGATCGAGCTCGGCTCCGCCACGCTGAAGGACGCGATTAACGAGGCCATGCGCTACTGGGTGGCCAACGCGGACGACACTTATTACTGCTTCGGCACCGCCGCCGGCCCGCACCCATTCCCGCAGATGGTGCGCGACCTGCAGCGCATCATCGGCACCGAGGCCCGCGAGCAGATCCTTCAGGGCGCTGGTCGCCTCCCAGACGCCGTCGTGGCCTGCGTGGGCGGTGGCTCGAACGCCATCGGTCTGTTCCACCGGTTCATCGAGGACGAGTCCGTCGCGCTGATCGGCGCCGAGGCCGCGGGCGACGGCATGGACACCGGCCGTCACGCAGCACCCATCAACATGGGTCGCCAGGGCGTGTTCCAGGGCTCCTACTCCGACCTGATGGAGGACGAGGACGGCCAGATCATCCCGTCGCACTCCATCTCCGCCGGGCTCGATTACCCGGGTGTGGGCCCTGAGCACTCCGCACTGCACGCCGAGGGGCGCGCGGAATACTTCGCCATCACCGATGCCGAGGCCATGGAGGCCTTCCGCCTGCTGACCCGCTTGGAGGGCATCCTGCCGGCCATCGAGTCCGCCCACGGTGTGGCCGCTGCTATCAAGTACGCCGAGCGCGAGGATAACCCGTTGATCATCGTCAACGTCTCCGGCCGCGGCGATAAGGACGTCGCGACCGCCGCGAAGTGGTTCGCGAAGGAGGGTAACTAAATGAGCCGTTTGGAGCAGATTTTTAAGGACGCCAAGGCCGAGGGGAGGGCGGCGTTCGTCGCCTACTACCCGGCAGGTTTCCCGACGGTGGAGGAGTCCGTCGAGAACATCATCGAGCTGTCCAAGCACGCGGATCTCATCGAGGTGGGCATCCCGTTCACGGACCCGATGATGGACGGCCCAACCATCCAGCACGCCGCGGATATCGCCCTGGAGAATGGCTTCAAGGTCAAGGACACCATCGAGGTCGTTCGCCGGGCCACCGAAGCCGGCGCGAACTGCGTGGTCATGACCTACTGGAACCCGGTGCTGCAGTACGGCCCGGAGCGCTTCGCCGCCGAGTTCGCTGAGGCCGGTGGGCTGGGCAGCATCATCCCGGACCTGCTTCCGGAGATGGCTGGCCGCTGGAAGGCCGCCTGCGATGAGCACGACCTGGATCCGGTCTACCTGGCGGCCCAGTCGACCACGATGGAGCGGTTGGAGATGACCGCGAACGCCGGTGGCGGCTTCATCTACGCGGCTTCCCACATGGGTGTCACCGGCGCCCAGGACGAGGTCGACAAGGGGGCCCAGGAGCTCGTGGAGCGCTGCCGCAAGGTCACCGACCTGCCGGTGGCCGTCGGGCTGGGCGTTCGCGACGGCAAGCAGGCCGCGCAGATCGCAGCCTTCGCCGACGGCGTGATCGTGGGCTCAGCCCTCATCAACGCCACGGAGCAGGGCACCCTGATGGAGGTCGCAGCAGATCTGGCCGCCGGCGTGCGCGCCAAGGCGTAGGGGAGTAGCCACGCATGATGGGTGCGACGGACACCATGCTGCTCGCCGCGATTCCTTCGCCCCCGCAGGGCGTGTGGTACCTGGGCAGCTTCCCGCTGCGTGCCTACGCCCTGTGCATCCTCACGGGCATCGTCGTGGCGTACTTCTGGTCGCGGAAGCGCTACGCCGATCGTGGCGGTGACCCGGAAGTCGTGGTCGACGCGCTGCTCGTCGCCGTACCCGCGGGCATCATCGGCGGGCGGATTTATCACGTCATCACCGACCACGATAAGTATTTCGGGCCGGGGAAGAACCCCGTTGACGCGCTGAAGATCACCAACGGTGGCCTCGGCATCTGGGGCGCGGTGATCCTGGGTGGGGTGGCCGTGGCGCTGCTGTTTAAGTTCAAGCGTCTCCCACTGATGCCCTTCGCGGACGCCATCGCGCCCACCATCCTGCTGGCACAGGCCATCGGCCGGTTGGGCAACTGGTTCAACCAGGAGCTCTACGGCGGTCCCGCTGACGGCCCGCTGGCCCTGGAGATCTACCGCCGCGTCGACGAATCCGGGTACCTCGCGCCCGTCACGGGGCGTTCCACCGGGGAGGTCATCGCCACCGTCCAGCCCACCTTCCTCTACGAGATGCTGTGGAACATCCTCATCGTCTGCCTGCTGGTCTACATCGACCGCACCCGCCGGCTGGGTGGCGGCAGGGTGTTCATGCTCTACGTGGCTGGCTACACCCTGGGTCGCTTCTTCATTGAGATGATGCGCACCGATCCGGCGACGACGGTCTTCGGGGACGTCCGCATCAACGTGGTGGTCTCTGCCGTGGCGTTTGTGTCGGCTGCCATCTTGTTCTGGGCGACCCGGAACCGACGTCGGGAAACTCCCGAGTACGTCCGCGGCAACGCCGAACTTTCTGCCGCGTCGGAGTAAAAACACGCCCCAATTACCCCTTATGTAGCGGGGGTAGGCTGCTCCTGGCTATTCTGGGGAGCTGTGAGCAGAAGAACAAAAATCGTATGTACGCTCGGCCCGGCTGTGGCCGATAAGGATTCGATTCGCGGGCTGATCGACGCGGGCATGAATGTCGCGCGTCTGAACTTTTCCCATGGGGAACACGCTGATCATCAGCAGAATTACCAGTGGGTCCGCGACGCCTCGGCGGAGACCGGCAAGCCGGTCGGCATCCTCGCCGACCTGCAGGGCCCGAAGATCCGCCTGGGCCGTTTTGCCGAAGACAAGACCTACTGGGCGACCGGCGAGACCGTCCGCATCACCGTGGAGGACATCGAGGGCACCCACGACCGCGTCTCCACCACGTACAAGGGCCTTGCCCGGGACGCCCAGCCGGGCGACCGCCTGCTCGTCGACGACGGCAAGGTCGCGCTGATCTGCAAGGCTGTCGAGGACGACGACGTGGTCTGCGAGGTCGTCGAGGGCGGCCCGGTCTCCAACAACAAGGGTGTGTCCCTGCCGGGGATGAACATCTCTGTGCCGGCGCTGAGCGAGAAGGACCGCGAGGACCTTCGCTTCGCCCTGAAGATGGGCGTGGACTTCATCGCGCTGTCCTTCGTCCGCTCCCCGGCGGACGTTGAGCTTGTCCACGAGATCATGGACGAGGTCGGCCGCCGCGTGCCGGTCATCGCGAAGCTGGAGAAGCCGGAGGCCGTCGACGCGCTGGAGCCGATCATCCTGGCCTTCGACGCGATCATGGTCGCCCGCGGTGACCTGGGTGTGGAGGTGCCGCTGGAGGACGTCCCGCTGGTTCAGAAGCGCGCCATCCAGATCGCCCGCGAGAACGCCAAGCCGGTGATTGTGGCGACCCAGATGCTGGACTCCATGATCGAGAACTCCCGTCCGACCCGCGCGGAGGCCTCCGACGTGGCCAACGCCGTGCTCGACGGTGCGGATGCGGTCATGCTGTCCGGCGAGACTTCCGTGGGTAAGCACCCGATTGCGACGGTGGAGACGATGTCCCGCATCGTCGTTGCCGCCGAGGACGACGGCGAGGCCCCACCCCTGACGCACCGCCCGCGCACCCGCCGCGGCGTGATCTCCTACGCGGCGAAGGACATCGGCGAGCGTCTCAACGCGCGCGCCCTGGTGGCCTTCACCTCCTCTGGGGATACCGCCAAGCGCGTGGCGCGCCTGCGCAGCTACCTGCCGCTGCTGGTGTTCACGCCTTCGCAGGATGTGCGCAACCAGCTGTCGCTGACCTGGGGCACCGAGACGCTGCTCACCAATGACGTCGACTCCACCGATGACATGATGCGCGTGGTGGACGAGTCCCTGCTCAGCAAGAAGAACTACAACTACGATGACCTCGTCGTGGTCACCGCGGGCTCCCCGCCGGGGATTCCGGGCAACACGAACATGATCCAGGTGCACATGCTGGGTCAGGAGCGCCGCCGCTAGGCAGAGCGCGCGAGTGAAAAAGGGGCCGGGTGTCTCGCTAATGAAGCGAGCTCCGGCCCTTTCGCTGTGCTTAGCGCGGGTGGGGCAAAGCAGGTGGAGCGAATACTGCGGTGCGGGCGCCGCAGGAGGGGGCAACCCCAGGTGGCCTAGACCCCCAGGTAGCCCAGCACTGCTGCGGCGGCGGCCTTGATGCCGGTGTGCACGGACCCCTTCGCCGGGGCGAAGTCGCTGGCGTGGTTCCCCGGCGCCGGGGTGGCTGCGTCCCACTGCTCGGTGGGGGTCACCCCGACCGTCCAGAACAGGTACGGGCAGCCGAAGTGGCGGGGGATCTCGGAGAAGTCCTCGGAGGCGGTCCACCGCTCGGAGTCCTGCGACTGGCCGCCGAAGACCTCGTCGAAGTACGGGCGGACCGTGCGGAAGAGCTCCGGGTCGTTATCGGTCAGCTCGCCGCGGGCGGAGTACTCGATGGTCGGCTCGCCGGTGACCCCGGAGGCCAGGCACTCGCCGCGGATGACCCGCTCGATGGCCTCGTAGGTGCGGTCGCGCACCTCGGTGTTGTAGAAGCGGCAGTTCAGCACCAGCTTCGCCTCGCTGGGGATGGTGTTATTCGTGTGCCCGGCGATGAGCGAGCCCACGGAGATCACCGCGAAGTCGTTCGGGTCCACCTCGCGGCCCACGATGCCCTGCAGGCGCACGACGATCATCGCCGCGACGTAGCTGGGGTCCAGGCCCAGGTGCGGGGAGGAGGCATGCGCGGACAGGCCGGGGATCGTCACGGTGATGGTGTCGCACGCCGCGAGCACGGGGCCTGCGGCGGTGTAGACCGTCCCCTGGGGGCCTGCGACCACGTGCTGGCCGAAACAGACATCTGGGCGGGGGATCACGTCGGCAAGCCCGTCCTTGATCATGTTGTTCGCGCCCTGGGTGACCTCCTCGGCGGGCTGGAACAGGGCGATGAAGGTGCCCGCCCACGCCTCGCGGTGGGCGTCCATGACGGCGCAGAGCCCCAGCAGGGAGGAGGTGTGGACGTCGTGCCCGCAGGCGTGCATCACACCGTCCACGGTGGAGGCATAGGGCAGCCCGGTGGTCTCCCGCACGGGCAGGGCGTCGAAGTCGGCGCGCATCAGGGCGGTGGGACCCTCACCGTTGCGGAAGATGGCGACGATGCCGTGGCCGCCGATCCCGGTGGTGACCTCGCAGTCGAAGTGGGCGAGCTTCTCCGCGATCGCGTGTGCCGTGTGCTCCTCCTGGAGGGAGAGCTCGGGGTGGGCGTGCATCCACTCGTAGAACTCCTGGGTCCACCCCAGATCACTCCCGGGGCCGGAGCCCAGGGAGTTGATCAGCTCCGCGATCGCCTCTGGTGCGGCCTGGGCGGGGGAGGTGGACTCGGATGCAGACATGCGAAAACTTCCTTTCTTCAGCGTTCAGCCTTCAGCCGTGCGTGACTGCGGCGCGGCACCTGCGAGGTAGCGGTGCTGCCCGCTGCTAGCGGATCGCCGGGTTGTACTTCAGCTTGTTGGGGGCGTGCTCGATGTCCTCGCCGAGCTTGATTCCCGGCGCCAGGCGCCCCGCGGCCTGTGCGGCTTCCAGGCGGTGAAGCACCAGTTCGCAAAGCTCCTGCGGGGTGATGGTGTTGATGTAGATCTTCGTGCCGCCCTCGAAGCCCGCGAGGGTGGACACACGCCACTTAATGACGATGCGCCACGGCATCGGCACGTCCACGTCCATCGGCCGGTGCAACCACTCCTCGTTGCACGGGATCGAGGGGCCACTGGCGATGTGGCAGGCGTGCACCAGGTCGGCGACACCGGCGCGCTCCTCGGGCGTCATCAGCCACGGCTCGGTGGTGGCGGACTTGGAGAAGACCTCCAGGGTCGGCCAGCGGTGCCCGAAGCCGGCGAAGGCGATGGCGTGCTCGTTTTCGGCGAAGACGAGGTTGTGGCGGGCGGCGTAGTCCACGGCCCACTCGTTGTACATATTCGGGTTGTTGCGGACCAGGGAGATCTCCCAGTCGTTCTGCAGCCCGTGCTCGTCAATAGCCACGAGCTGCTTGTGCAGGTGCTCCATCGTCGCACCAGAGGGCTCCAGCCAGTTCTGGAAGGCCGCGACGTAGCGGACGTAACGGTTCGCGCGGTAGAGCTGGTCCATCCCGTCGACCGTGAACTCGATGAACAGGCGGTGGTCCTCCCAGCTCATCTCGCCGGAGGACGCCAGCTGGTCCGTTGTCTTCGCCCCGGGGACGTAGTGGTCGCGCGCGATGACGACGTCGTGGCCGCCGGCGAAGAGTGCCGCACCCATCTCGTGGAGCGTTTGGTAGCGGCGCTCCTCGGTGAACAGCTCGTCGATCTCCGCCTTCGGGGTGCCTGCCGCGGCGAGTTTGACGCGCAGGATGTTTTCGACGTGCTCGCAGCCGGCTTCCTCTCTGAGGTAGTCGGTCATGTGCTTCGCTGCGGCGGGGTTCATGCGGTAGCCGTAGTTCAGCGCCCAGTAGTCGTAGGTGAGGATCTCGTAGAGGTTCGCCACGCGACGGAAGAGCGGTTCGCTGTCCTCCAGCTTGCTGGCGACGACGCCGCGGTCGATGCGCACTTCGCCGTTGATGTCCCGGACCATGCGGGCCTTTTCCGGGGGAGTGTCGAGCTTGCGGGCGATGCCGAAGTCGCTGGCCCGGTCGCGGTCAGCGATGGGCTCCTTGGCCAGCTGATAGGGCTCCATGGGGCGGTGACCACGGCCGGGGACAGTCCACACCTCGGTGCCGGAGAAAGGATTGACCTGCTTGATCGTCCCGTCGGGGAGCGTCGTCAGCGGGGGAACCGGGGCCGGGATGCGTCCTGAATTAGCAATCACACCTGCCGATCCTAGCTAATCAATCAGCAAAGCTGCCATACTTGGGCGCATGCCAAAGATTAGTTTTAGGATCTTGTCCACCGCTGCCCAGCGCGACGAGATCGAGCAGGATTTCCGCACCCTCATCGACTCTTTCGGGCCCCGCCTCGACGCGGAACTGGCGGTGAAGACCGGCCTGACCCCGGACCCTGAGCTGGAGACCACCTGGGTGGAACTTTTCGGTGAGACCTCGGAGGACGACCCGACCACGGGAACCACCCTGGACGTCGCCGTCGCGAACTACGAGGGCGGGTCGATTTCCGGGCTGGCGATGCAGTTCGCACACCTGCTCACCGTGATTGAGGATGAGCCCGCCGAGCCGCTGCTGCGCGAGGTGAAGGACGACCCGGGCACCCCGCGGGTGCCGTGGCACCTCGAGGTCGCCCCGTAGCGGCCAGGCTGTAGAAAACCATGTTTGGAGCGCTCACCCCGTCGCCCAAGAAGGCTAGAGCGCTCACCCGCGGGGAGCACACCCCGAAAGCGAATGAGCGCTCGTGCCTAGCGAAGCCTCTAGCTCCTAGAGCAGGCTGGAGAGGAACTCCTGGGTGCGGGGGTGCTGGGGGTTATTGATGAGGTCCTCGGCAGGGCCCTTCTCCACGATCACGCCGCCGTCCATGAAGGCCACCTCGTCGGCGACCTCGCGGGCAAAACCCATCTCGTGGGTGACGACCAGCATCGTCATCCCGTCGTCAGCCAGGGAGCGCATGACGCCCAGCACCTCGCCGACGAGCTCCGGGTCCAGGGCGGAGGTTGGCTCGTCGAAGAGCATCAACTTCGGGCGCATCGCCAGGGCGCGCGCGATGGCCACGCGCTGCTGCTGACCACCGGAGAGCTGCACCGGGTACGCGTCCCGCTTGTTGGCCAGCCCGACCTGCTCCAACAGGGTCATGGCGTAACCGGTGGCGGTTTCCTTGTCCTCGCCGTTGACCAGCACCGGAGCCTCGATGATGTTCTCGAGCACCGTGCGGTGGGGGAAGAGGTTGAAGTGTTGGAAGACCATCCCGATGCCGCGGCGCTGCTTGGCTGCCGCTGCTTCCGAGATCTCGTACAGGGTGCCGTTTTTTTCCTGGTAGCCGATGAGCTCGCCATCGACCTCGATCCGGCCAGCGGTGACCTTCTCCAGGTGGTTGACGCAACGCAACAGCGTGGACTTACCGGATCCCGAGGGTCCGATCAGGCAGGTCACCGACCCCTTAGGGATCTCAAGGTCGATGCCCTTGAGCACGTCGAGGCGGCCGTAGTTCTTCCACACATCGCGGAAAGCAATCATGGGGACGTTCATCGATCATTCTCCGTAACGCTGTCGTCGTCCTTGATGGAAATATTGCGCGGCGGCACGCCTTCCGCATCGGTGAAGGCGGCGAGCTGGCGGGAAGTCAGCTGGCGGGAGGACCCGCGCGAGAAGTAGCGCTCCAGGTAGTGCTGGCCCACCATCAGCACGCTGGTGATCACCAGGTACCAGCTGGCCGCCACGAGCAGCAGCGGGACCGGCTGGAAGATGCTGTTGGAGATGTCCGTCGCCTTGCCGAAGAGCTCGCCGGAGTACGGCACCACGATGACCAGGGAGGTCGTCTTCAGCATGCTGATCAGCTCATTGCCGGTCGGCGGGATGATGATGCGCATCGCCTGGGGCAGCACGGTGCGGCGCATGTTCTGCCACCAGGTCATGCCGAGTGCCTTGGAGGCCTCGGACTGGCCTTCTGGGACGGCCTGGATGCCCGCGCGGACGATCTCGGCCATGTAGGCGGCCTCGTTGAGGCCCAGGCCGATGACGGCGAGCCAGAACATGTTGGACAGGAAGTCCTGCATGTCGATCTCCGCGATGCCGATGTTGACGACCTGGTAGATCGAGCCCAGCAGGCCCCAGAACATCAGCTGCACGTAAACCGGGGTGCCACGGAAGACCCACAGGAACAGCCAGGACACACCGCGCAGCACGCCGTTGGGGGACATGCGCAGCACGGCGATGATGGAGCCCAGCACCACGCCGAGGATCATGGCCAGCACCGTCAGCAGGATGGTGTGGCCTGCGGCGACGGCGATGCGGGTGTCGAAGATGTACTGCCGGTAGGTGTCCCAGCCATAGGCCTCGTTGCCTGCGGCGCTGATGACGAACCACGCCAGCAGGATAACGAGCACGGCGGCGGTGATCCAGCGGCCGGGGTGGCGCAGCGGGACGGCCTTGTTGGACGACGGCCGGCGGCGTGGCTCGTCGGAAATCACGGTTGTCCGGGAGCTGTTGTTAGCGGTGCTCACGGCGCCTCCTGTTCATCGTGCGGTTGGTGCCCCGGCGCTTACGGTGGCCGGTGGCGGCGGGCAGCTGGTTGTGTCGCTGGCGGGCCTGGGGCAGTGGCTTCAGGTTGAAGGTCACCTCGTCTAGGGCGCCTTCCTCCAGGCCCCAGGGCTCGAGGATCTTCTCATAGGTGCCATCGTCCATCATGTCCTGCAGGGCCGCGGCGAAGGCGTGGCCCAGTTCGGAGCCCTTCGGGAAGGCCCAGCCGAATGGGGCGGTATCGAAGGCTTCGCCGACCTGGACGAGCTTGTCCTCCGAGCGCTGAATGGCGTAGGCGATGACGGAGGAATCCGAGCTATAGGCGTCGGCACGCTTGAGGATCGTGGCGGTCGCGGCGGCGTCGGCGGTGGGGTAGACCAGCTTGTCGATCGCTGGCTTCCCATCCTCGATGCAAGCCTGGCTCTTCTCCTCGACCTCGTCCGTGTCCGAGTAGGTGCCCTTCTGCACCGCGACGGTCAAGCCGCAGGCGTTGTCCGGGTCAATGCTGTTCTCCCGGCCCGGCTGGGTTGCCCAGGCGATACCGGCGCTGAAGAAGTCCACGAAGTCGTAGGTCTTTTGGCGCTCCTCGGTGTCGGTGAAGGCGGAGGCGCCGACGTCGATGGTGCCGGCGGAGACCGCGGGCAGGATGAGGTTGAAGTCCATCTGGCGCGGAACCACGTCGAGGCCCAGCTTCGAACCAGCCGCCCGAACCAGATCCATCTCGAATCCGATGATCTTGCCCTGCGAGTCCTTGAACTCATTGGGGGCGTACGGGGTGTTCGCTGCTGCCGACAGGGTGCCCTTGTCCTGGAACTTCTGGGGCACCATGTCGACTAGTTCCGGTTTGGCCGGGGGAAGGATCTCCTCCCAGCCATCGGGGTTGCCGAGCTCTTCATTCGTCACGCACCCGGTGAGGACGAGGGTCGCCGTGGCGAGGATCGCCGCCACAGCAGACCGGTGTTTCGGGTGATTGTTCATGCGGGCAATATTAACGGATGGCCAGCTGGCCTTTAATATCGGATGCTATGGATGCCAGCTTTTCTTCCCGCGGGGCCGATGCGGGTCGCCGTTACGCGGTTCTGGATTCCCCGGTGGGCAGGCTCTGGCTCATTGCGGAGGGGGAGAATCTGGTTGGTTGTTGGTTCGATCAGCCGAACAGGATTCCGGATCTCACCGGGGTCAGGAAGGTCCCTGCTGCGTCCGATGCGGTTCTTGGGAGTGCTGCGAGCATTCTGGCCCGCTTCTTCGACGGCGACGTTGCGGCCCTGGACGAGGCCCGGGACCTGCCGCTGGCTCCGTCTGGTACCGCGATGCAGCAGGCTGTGTGGCAGGAGCTGCGGCGCATTCCGGTGGGGCAGACGCGTAGTTATCAGGAGGTAGCGCGTAGCATTGGGCGGCCGAAGGCGGCACGGCCGGTGGGCCAGGCCGTGGGCCGCAATCCCATCAGCATTCTCGTGCCGTGCCACCGCGTGGTGGGGGCCGACGGGTCCCTCACAGGTTTCGGTGGTGGCCTGGAGCGCAAGATCGAATTATTGACCCGCGAAGGAGTAAGACTATGAAACGCCACATGGTGCATGGGTACCTGCAGGAAATCCTGGAGGACCTGAAGGACTTCGACGGTGGCGAGGTCGCGGACTACATCCCGGAGCTGGCGACCGCCGACCCGGAGCCGTTCGCGGTCGCGCTGGCCACCACCGACGGCGCCGTCTATAGCGCGGGTCTCAACGAAGGGGACGACGAGCTGGAGTTCACGATCCAGTCCGCGTCCAAGCCCTTCGTCTATGCCGCGGCGATCCAGGAGCGGGGGCTGAAGAAGGTGCGCGCCACAGTGGGCATGGAGCCCTCGGGTGAGGCCTTCAACGAGCTCAGCCTCGACCCGGGCAGCAACCGGCCAATGAACCCGATGATCAACGCGGGCGCCATCGCGGTCAACCAGCTCATCAACGGCGAGGACTCCACTGTCGAGGAGCGCACCGAGGTGATCCGGCAGTTCCTGAGCGAGCTGGCGGGCCGGGGCCTGGAGATCGACTACGTCGTCTGCAACTCCGAGCTGGAGGTTGCGGACCGTAACCTCTCCATTGCGCACATGCTCCGCAGCCACGGGATCATCGAGGACATGGCCCACGACGCGGTGGAGAGCTATACCCAGCAGTGCTCCGTCAAGGTCACGGTGCGGGATCTGGCGGTGATGGCCGCGACGTTGGCGAGCGGGGGAATCCAGCCGCTGACGGGCAAGCGCGTGGTCTCCTCGCTGGTCTCCCGACAGGTGCAGGCGGTGATGTCTTCTGCCGGGATGTACAACCTCGCGGGCCGGTGGATGTCCGTGGTCGGCATCCCCGCGAAGTCCGGTGTTTCGGGCGGCATTATGGGCACGCTGCCCGGAGTGATGGGGCTGGCCACGTTCTCGCCGCGATTGGATAAGACGGGCAATTCGGTGCGCGGTGTAAAAACTTTCCACCGCCTCTCGGAAGACATGAGCCTGCACCTGATGGGCCTGCGCCAGCGCGGCGACACGGCGGTGCGCGACATCATCACCCGCGAGGATGGGCCGGAGGGCCGCACCACTACTATTGAACTCCAAGGAATCATTGATTTTGCGGCTGCGGAGAACGCGTGGCGTACTATTCTTCAAGAAGAAAAACTCGCCGACCGGGTGGTGTTCGATCTCTCCGAGGTCGCTTCGGTTAATGACATTGGCCGACGCATGGTCGTCCAGGGCTTCCAGGGCCTGCGCACCGCGGGCCGCAACGTTATCCTCAAAGACCCCCGAAAGCTTTTCCCTGAATTGTCATGACTCCGCAGCCCACGGCCCAGCCCGTGCAACACCAGTCCAAGCGCGTGCCCGGTAAGCCGTGGGCCTACCTCGCCGTCATCGCCGCGATTTTCGTCGTGGCGCGAACCGAGCTCAGCCAGCAGATGCTCAGCTCGAAAGCCTCCCTGTTCCGCGTTCCCATCGACTTCATCGTCTACCGACGAGGCGGAGCACTGGTGCAGCAGGGTCAGGACGTCTACACCGGCGGGCTCGTGGGCAAGCTGCCTTTTACCTATCCACCGTTCTCGGCGTGGTTGTTTAGCGCATTCTCGCACGTCCCCGCAGTGGCGGGGGCAGTGTTGTGGCAGTTCGGTGCCTTCTTGCTGTTGCTCATCATCCTCGTGGCGATCATTGCCGAGCGTGGCTACCGCGTGAGCGGGGCGACAGTGGGATTTGCCACCCTGCTCGGCATCGCGAGTTTCGCGCTCGTCCCGATCCGCGAGGGCTTCTTCTTCGGCCAGATCAACCTGCTGCTCATGGCATTGGTAGCAGCGGACGTGCTGCGGTCCCCAGCCAATCGGTGGCGCAGCGATATCGGGATTGCGACGGGGATCGCGGCGGGAATCAAGCTGGTGCCCGCGTTCTTCTGGCTGGTGTTCATCGTCCGACGCCAGTGGTGGGCGCTCGCCCGCTCGGTCGCCGCTTTCTTCGTGACGGTGGGCATCGGTTTTCTCTTTGTCAAGGACGCCGGCATGTACTGGGCCGAGAAGATGCTCGACTCCTCACGGGTTGGTGAGGCGATCAACCCCGGCGCCCAGTCTCTGGGAGTGGTGCTGGAGCGCTCCTTCCACACGGAGAGCAAGCTCTTCTGGGCGCTGGGCTGCGTACTCATCCTCGGCGTGACTATCGCCGTGCTGTGGCAGGCGCACAAGCAGGATCACCGCACCGCTGAGCTGGGGTTTGCCGGTGTGGCCTTGGTGATGGTCTCGCCGTTTTCCTGGATGCACCATTGGGTCTGGGTGGTACCGGTGCTGCTCTGCGTGGCTGACCAGGTGATCACATGGGTGCCCCGGTGGTGGGGGACGTTGCTGGCGATTCTGGCAGTGGGGGTGTGCGCGGTACCTTTCATCACCCGCCATATCGCCCCGGCGATGGGGCTGTGGCACCAGGTGCGCTGGCCCGGACCCTTGGCCATGGGTTATGTGCTGTGGGGCATGGTGCTGCTGGTGCTGGCCGCGGTCGTGCTCTGGTGGCCGGTCGTCATGGCGCGTGCGCACCGGGGTGAGGAGAGCGAGCCCAGCGTTACTGAAGGGGAGCGGGCCGCCGCGCCGGGCAGTGAGACACCGGATACAGGAACGCCGAGCGCTGAGGCCCCGGGCGCTGGGGCCCCGGGTGCTGAGGTGGCGACGTCCTAGCTGGCAGTAGACTGCCTACACATGGAACTGACCGTCGTGGCTTTCGTGTGCATCCTCGCGGCGATCTTCGTCGGCGCGATGATGCAGCGGATCTCCGGGATGGGGCTGGGGCTACTCGGCGCGCCCGTTGTGGCGTTGGTCGCAGGCCCCGTGGCGGGAGTGCTCGTCATCAACGTGGTCGCAACCGTCAACGCCGTCATGCAATCCGCCTCCGTGTGGGAGAACATCGACTGGCGGAAATTCTGGCTCATTGGACCCGTCATGGCGCTCGGGGCGCTGCCTGGCACCTGGGTGGTGCACAATACGCCACTGGGGCCGCTCCAGATGATCGTCGGTGCCCTGGTGCTCCTCGCCCTACTGGTGACCTCGCGGCTACCGGAGCGCGCGAGGGTTGATGGGCCCCAATACGCCGTCGCGGCTGGGGTGGCCGGCGGTTTCATGAACACCTTGGCGGGTATCGCCGGGCCTGCGATCACGGTCTACGCCCAGGTCTCACGGTGGCCGACTCGCACCTTCGCCGCCACGCTGCAGCCGCTGTTCTTCGTTTCCGGGGCTCTCTCGCTGCTGTTTAAGGAACTGGGTGCTGAGCAGTCGATCTTCGCCACAGCACCCGTCGTGCTCTGGCCGCTGTGCCTCGTAGCCCTGGTGGTCGGCATCGCCACGGGCTCGAAACTTTCCCGCTACATTTCGCTCGAACGCGCCCACAAGCTCTCGTTGATCATGGCGACACTGGGGGCAGGCGTTGTGATGCTTCGCGGGGCGATGCAGACCTTTGGCGGCTAGTCGTGCGGCGGGGGAGAGCTCAGCTTGAGCAACACTGGCCCGCGGCTCCCCGACGCCCCCGAACAGACCCTGGATTGCGGGCAGCGGTCGCAGCCGGTGCTCGGGCATCCCCCAATGGGCTCCCGCACTAGCTGCGCACTGCGTTCCATGTGCGTCATGATCACCTCAACGGTGCCCTGCCCCAGACCCGTTTCCAGCGCGATGTCCACCGGCCGGGTCACCCCGCGGGTGATAGCCTCTGCGACCTTGGCTTGTGGCGTCATCGGCGTCATAGGAACACCTTCAACACTTGGAAGGTTCCTACAGCCAGCAACCACGCGACCGCCAGCTGAAGCCCGAAGCCGAGCAGCGTCCATTTCCAGCCGATCTCGCGGCGTTGGGCAGCGATCGTCGCCACGCACGGGGTATAGGCCAGGAGGAACACCATATAGGCCCAGACCGCAGCCAGCCCGTGCCCACCCGAGGCCTCATCGAAGTCCGCACGGATGTTGCGCGCCAGCGGAGAATCCGCCTGCGTCTCCGGATCAGCGTCGGTGACGTCCTCCACCGCGTAGGTCTGCGCCCACGTGGAGATCAGCGCCTCTTTGGCCACGAAGCCCGTTACCAGCGGACCCGTCAGCGACCAGGAACCAAATCCGGCTGGGGCGAACGCGGGGGCCATGGCCTCGGAGACCAGCCCATATGCGGAATCCTGCGGGGTCGGCCCCTCCTCGGTGAATGGCTGGCCGCTTACTGGGATGGACATCAGCAGCCAAATGACAACCACCGTCGCGACGATGATGCCCCCCCGCGGTCTGCAGGAATCCCTTCAACCGGGTCCACATCACCGATAGAGAAAGGCGGAAGGTGGGCAGCTGATACGTCGGAAGGTCAATTACCAGCGCCTCCGAGGGCATTGACCGCCACAGCGTGTGCCGTAGCGCAAGACCGCACACAATGACCAACAAAATGGAAAGAACATACATTGCGAACACGGCTGAGCCCGCGTGAGCCGGGAAGAAGACCTGAGCCAGCATCATGAAAACAACCAAGCGCGCAGAGCAGGACGTGAAGGGAATCAATAGACACGTCAAGATCCGGTGGCGCACATCCCCCAGCACACGAGTGGCGGAGATTGCCGGCACATTACAGCCATAACCCACCACGATCGGGATGAAGGCCTTGCCCGGCAGCCCGATCGCCCGCATCACCCGGTCAGTCACCACCGCGGCACGAGCCATATAGCCGGAGTCCTCCAGTACGGCCAGGCACAGAAACATCAGCGCCATCAGCGGGGCGAAGGTCAGCACCATGCCCACCCCGCCGATCAGCCCATCAACCAGCAGGCCGGTGACCAACCAGTGAGCCGCGCCGACGGCTTCCAATCCGGACCGGGCGGCATCGGAGACCGGGCCCATAATGAAGCCCTCCAGGCCGTCCTGCAGCGGTGCGGCCACCTTTGTGGTGATCATGAAGACTGCCCACATCACAGCAAGGAACAGAACGGGGCCCAGCACAGGGTGCAAAGCCACCCGGTCGATCCGCTCACTGATGCTCGGCCCTACCTCCGCACGCTGCACCGCAGCTTTCTCCGCCGCATCCAGATCCGCGAAACGGCGCTCCAGGTCGGTATCCGGACGCACCACCGCGGGCTCAGTCGCTAGTGCTCGCGTGACGGCATCCCGCAGGCCGCCGAGATTCTCCCGCCGGCGCCCATTCACAGCAACCACCGGCATCCCCACCGCTTTAGCCAGTGACTCAAGGTCAATGTGAATGCCCTGGTCAGCGGCGACATCCTGTTTGGTCACCGCCAGCACCACACGGTATGGGTGCTCAGCAACCTGAAAAGCCAGGTTCAGCCCACGCGCCGGAGCAGTCGCGTCGATCAGGACGACGACCACGTCGGGGCGTTCATCGGCCGGGCAGTCCACCAACATCTCACGGGTGAAGGCCTCGTCCGGGCTCAGCGGGTCCAGGGAGTACGCGCCGGGCAAGTCGATCAGGTCGATGGGGGTGTCACCGATGTGCCAGAGGCCCCGGCTGATCTCCACGGAGGTGCCGGGCCAGTTTCCGGTCTGCACTTTCGCGCCGGTCAGCGCGTTGAAGAGGGTGGACTTACCGGAGTTGGGGGCGCCCACTAGCGTGATGACCGGCGAACCTGCAGCAGCTACCGCCATTGCTGGGGCGCCGTGGCAGCTCACCGGGGTGCTGTGATCCTTCGTCATTCTCTTTTCGATCCTTTATGCCGCAGTGATGACGACGTCCAGCTGGCGCAGGGTGTGATGATCCACTGCGTAGTGGGCATTGCCGATGGTGACCACGCGGGCACCACCAGCCACCGTGCCACCCACCCGGATTTTCGTGCCCGGGCGGAATCCCAGTTCGAGTAAGCGAGTAGCGAGCGCGGGTTGCTGAGCGATGACACGCTGTAGGCAGCACTCGGGCAGGAGCGCGCAGGTGTCGGCGGGTACCTGGTCGCCGCGTAGGCAGGAGCCAGATCCGCAAGGGCTGTCCTGGCATGCTGCTGCGCGGGGCTTTCTGGCGATGGGGAGGAGCTTCATGGGTAGGTAGCCTCGGTTCTGATCGGGAAGCGTGGGGGCCGTTCGTCGCTGATCATCCATGAGATGGCCTAGCGACTTAGTCAACCCTAAGTGATCTTTACTAAGGCTAACCTTAGCGCTCATTTATGTGTGTGGGCAATACCGAAAGGAGATGGATTCAGGGGGCAGCGGTGAAATCTCTCGGGCGAGTACCGTGGGCGTCACGAAAATCAACAGAGAGGACAACGTGCCATGGTTACCGCGAAGCAATGGGTTCTCGCCTCCCGACCGGCAGGAACCCCGACGATGGAGAACTTCCGCCTCGAGCAGGTCGAGCTCCCAGCCCTGGCCGAGGGGCAGATCCTCGTCGAGAACACCGTCAATACGGTCGATCCGTACATGCGCGGCCGGATGAACGACGTGAAGTCCTACATCCCGCCCTTCGAGCTCAACAAGCCGATGACCGGCGGGGCAGTGGGGGTGGTCCGCGAGACCCGGTCGGAGAAATTCCAGGTCGGCGATACCGTTTCCCATCCGCTGGGCTGGCAGGATATCGCCATCGTCGATGAGGGGCAGGCTAAGCCAGTCGATCTGAATGTCGCCCCAGCGGCGGCCTATCTCGGCATCCTTGGCCTCACCGGACTGACCGCCTACGTGGGGCTGACCCGCATCGCGGAGATCAAGGAAGGGGACGTGGTTTTCGTCTCCGGTGCGGCCGGTGCCGTGGGGTCTGCGGTGGGGCAGTTCGCCCGCCACCTGGGCGCTTCCCGCGTGATCGGATCGGCAGGCAGCGAGGAAAAGGTTGCCCGACTCAAGGAGCTCGGTTTCGACGCGGCCATCAACTACCGGGAGGGCGACCTCGCGGGGCAGCTGCGCCAGGCCGCGCCCGAGGGGATCGACGTCTACTTCGATAACGTCGGCGGCGATCACCTGGAGGCAGCCATTGCTCGCATGAATACCTTCGGCCGTGTTGCGATGTGTGGTGCGATTGCCCAATACAACGACACACAGCCGCCGACCGCGCCGCGAAACCTTGCGTTGGCGATCGGCAAGTGTCTCACCCTGCGTGGCTTTGTGCTGGGGCAGTACCTCGACGTAGCAGGGGAGTTCCGGGAGCGGATGGCGCCACTGATCGCCAGCGGACAGGTTCGGTACGACGTCACGACCCGTCATGGCATTGAGGCTATGCCTGGGGCTTTCCTGGAGCTGTTCACCGGTGGCAATACCGGGAAGATGGTCGTGCAAATGTAGCGGTAGGAGGGGCGAAGCTGCGATACCCCCTGCGAGGGCGGAGTCCGTCGCTTGGGGTTCGGAACGGTGGAGTGGGCGCAGCAGCGGAGATAGCATTAATGGAAAACAGTGCCATTATACTGGGGGTTTGACTAACTCTTTGCGATCGACTTAGGGTTACCTTGCTTAGATGTGGCTGCCTGGTGACAGGGAGCCAAAACCTCGTCGGGAAGGAACTCATACCCATGTCCCCAGCTTCAACACCCTCCGCCGAAAGCCCAGCCGCGCGCCTCCGCCGCCCATTCGCGCGTGCGCTAACCGCAGGCATCGGGCTCGCTCTTGCTGGCGCCAGCCTGGTGGCCTGCAGCAGTGAAGGCGAGCCGTCCGGCAGCGATGACCAGATCAAGGTCGTCGCGTCTACCACCCAGATTTGCGATTACGTCAAGCAGATGGACCTCTCCGAGGTTGATCTCACCTGCCTGCTGGCGCCCAATGCGAGCGCTCACGAGCTCGAGATGACCCACGAGCAGCTCAAGGCGACCTCGGAAGCAGAACTCCTGCTCGTCAACGGCGTCGACTTGGAACACTTCCTCTCCAACGCGATCGAATCCTCCGGATTCAAGGGCAACATGCTGGTCACCACCGGCGTGCTCACCGCTTCTGACGTGAAGGAGAAGCCGAAGCAGATCGAGGACGCCGACAACGGTGACTACAAGATCGACCGCGGGATCGAGCAGGTGGACGTCGCGCCCTGGCCATTCCCACCGGAGGAACCAGGCGAGGAGCCGGAGTTCACCTACGACCCGCACGTCTGGACCTCCCCGAAGAACGCGAAGGTCCAGGTGGCGAACATCGGCTACGCGCTGGAGAAGATTGCCGATGAGCGCGGCGACGAAGCGATGAAGAAGGCGATCTCCGAGGGTGTGAAGAGCTACCAGGATAAGCTCGACGACCTGGACGAGTGGACACGCGAGTCCTTCGCGACGGTGAAGGACCCGATCCTGTTCACCAGCCACGATGCATTCGGCTACCTCTCCAAGGAGTACGGTATCGACTTCATCGGCGCCGCGCTCTCCGACTTCAGCGACCAGCAGGACGCCACCGCCGACCACATTCGCAAGGCAGCTGAGACCGTGCGGAAGTCCGGAGCTACCGCCCTGTTCGCGGAGAATTCCAATAACTCGAAGTCCATCGAAGCCATCGCCAAGGCAGCCGGCGTGAAGGCGGTCGTCGGCGACGATGCCCTCTACGGTGACTCCCTGGGCCCCGCAGGCTCCGCTGGCGAGACCTACATTTCCTCGATCATTCACAACGTCACCACCCTCGTGGAGGCCTGGGATGGCAAGCTCGCCGACCTTCCTGAGAGCCTGAAGTAATGCCCACTCCATCTTCCGGACAGCCCATCGTTGAGCTTTCGGACGCCGCGTTCAGTTACGGTGGCCCGCCCGTCGTCCAGCACCTCGACGCCCGGCTCCACGCTGGTCAGGGGCTCGCGCTGATCGGGGCGAACGGCTCCGGGAAGACCACCGTGCTGCGCGGCATTCTGGGGGCGGTACGCCTTGTCGGTGGGAAGTTGGACGTCAACGCCACCCGCCTGTCCTACGTGCCCCAGGTCGCCGACCTGGATCGTAGCTTCCCCGTCACTGCCTTCGACGTCGTCGCGATGGGCGTGCTCCGGGAACTTCGTCCCTTCCAACCGCTGGGAGGGAAGAAGAAGCGCGTCTACCAGGCCCTGGAAAAGGTCGGACTCGCGGAACGTGCGCACGTGCGCTTTGGCAGCCTCTCCGGTGGGCAACAGCAGCGGGTTCTGCTTGCCCGAGCCGTCGTTGCGCGCACCGAACTCATTCTGCTCGATGAACCATTCAACGGACTGGACTCCCAGAACCGAGAGATGCTGCTGGACCTGTTAGAAGAGCTGAAGGAAGAAGGCACCGCGATCATCGCCTCTACCCACGATCTCGTCCTGGCAGAACGGGCCTGTGACTGCACCCTCATCGTTGCTGAGCAGCCGATCTTCGGGCCGAGTGCCGAGGTGGTGCCGCTGTATGTGGGTTGATCTGGCACTCGCGCTGGGGGTATCGCCCTTCATGTTTCGCCCGCTGGTGCTGCTGCTCGCACTGGGACTGGTCTCCGGCCTGGTGGGGGTGATCGTGAATCTGCGCAGCCTCGAGTTCAACGCTGAGGCGATGGTGCATTCGATCTTCCCCGGCATCGTCGCCGGTGCAGTGTTCGGCGGGATCGACATGATCATTCCGGCTGCCTCGGCGCTGGCTCTGGTGGTGGCTGTGCTCCTGGCGGTGGTGTCCCGCTCGCGGCTATCCGAACCAGGGGTGGCCGTGGTGCTCACCAGCTTCTTTTCCCTAGGGGTGGTGCTTTCCCTGAAGAAGGGTGACCAATCGGGGCAATTGGAGGCGCTGATGTTCGGCCGGCTCCTCGAGGTCACGGATTCCCGACTCAACAGCGCGCTGCTGGTGTGCGCCGTAGCGCTCGTGGTGATCGCGGTGACGTGGCGGCGGCAAGTCTTTGTTGCCTTCGACCGCGTCGCGGCGGCCGCCAGCGGAATCAACTTGTGGGTCATTGACATTGCGATCAACGTGGCTGTTGCGGCCATCGTCGTGTCTTCAGCCAGTGCGGTCGGAGTACTCCTGGTGGTTGGCTACCTCATCGTGCCCGGTGCGGCAGCCCGGTTAGTGGCCACGAGGGTGCGCACGATGGTTCCGATCTCGGTGCTCATCGGCTGCATGAGTGGGGTGGTGGGCCTCGCCCTCGTCCCACTGGGGCCGGTGTCCCCGCAGGCAGTGGTCGCACTCACCGCCGTCGGCTTCTACTTCTTGGCCCTTGGGGTGCGGTGGCTGAAGGTGGGGGTGGGCCGTGATGCTTGATATTCTTCTGCTCCCCATCATCGAGGTCATCGCCGTCGGAATGCTCGCCGGGCTGGTGGGTGTGTTCGCTGTGCTCAATAGGCAGGTCTTCTTCGCCGAAGCCATCACCCACGCCACCTTCCCCGGGGCAGTCCTCGGAGTGGTCGTGGCTGCTGCCCTCGGTCTGAACTTCGCGGGGATCTCGGCGTTGCTTTTCCTCGGCGCATTACTCATGTGCATCCCCATCGGAGCCCTGTTCGGACTCTCGAAATTTGGAACGCCCTCTGCCGCTGCCGGCATCGTGCTGACGTCCGGATTCGCGCTGGGGTATTTCCTCAACAAGTTTTTCGCACCACTGCCCGTCAAGGTCGAGAGCTTCCTGGTTGGTAGCGTGCTCAACGTTGATTGGGTGGACATCGGAATTTCCCTCGGGCTGCTCGCAGTCACTCTGTTCATCCTGTGGGGTGGCTGGCGGAAGCTGGTGTTCTTCGCCTTCGACCCTGAAGCATTCGGGGTGTCTCACAATCGAAGGTTTGCGCAAGGGATCATCAGTGCGCTTATTGTGGCTACCCTGGTGGCGCTCATCCCTGCCGTCGGGACGATCCTTTCGATCGCTCTGCTCGTGGCGCCCGCCGCCGGCTTGGTGGGAGTGTGCTCCAATACTCGAACCCTCCTCATCGCCGCGCCACTGGTTGGGGTTGCGATGGGACTCGTCGGCCTAGGTGTTGGTGTCTGGGCGGATCTTTCGGTTGGCGGCTGCATCGGGGTGAGTGCAGGTGTCGGATATCTGCTGTTGAAGCTGTTCCGCTAACCACCCTGGCCTCGTCTCAGCAGTAGTGCTCTTAACAATGGGCGGGGTCGGGTAATTCACGCAGCAACCCGCTCGCCGCTTCTCGCTGCAATGTGGCTCCATTTTGGCTCCACTTGAGGCCACAACAGGCCAAAACAGACTGAATCAGCACGGTAGATAAAAAGAAGAACCCCGCTGCGACCTGGCGTTAATGCTGGTCGCAGCGGGGTTAAAACGTGCCCCCGGTGAGACTCGAACTCACACTGGACGGGTTTTGAATCCGTTGCCTCTGCCAATTGGGCTACGGGGGCGCAATAGGTCAAAGCATACGGCAGCGCCCAGGTGGGCACAAAACAGCGGGCGGGGTGCGGTTCAGTAGGATGGCGGGCATGACAACCGGTGGTAACTCTGAAGAAACCCTGCTCCTCCTCGACGGGCATTCCCTTGCCTTCCGGGCGTTCTACGCCCTCCCGGCGGCGAACTTCTCGACGACCGGCGGGCAGCACACCAACGCCGTCTACGGATTCCTGGGGATGTTCCTGGGCCTGGTGGAACAGGAAAAGCCCACCCACATCGCCGCCGCCTTCGACCTTTCGGGCCCGACCTTCCGAGAGGCGGAATTCCCCGAGTACAAGGCGCAGCGCCCATCCACACCGCCGGAATTCAAGGGCCAGATCGAGCTGATCCGCGAGACCCTGAAGGCCCTCGGCATCACCACCCTGGATAAGGAGAGCTACGAGGCGGACGACATCATCGCCTCACTGGCCACCCAGGGCCACGACGCGGGCATGAACACCCTCATCTGCACCGGTGACCGTGACTCCCTGCAACTCGTCGAGGACGACGTCACCGTCCTCTACACCCTGCGCGGGGTCTCCGAACTCCACCGGTTCACCCCGGAGGCCGTGGAAGAGAAGTACGGCGTGACCCCGAAGCAGTACCCGGATCTCGCGGCACTCCGCGGCGATACCTCGGACAACATGCCGGGCGTGCCGGGCGTGGGCCCGAAGACCGCCCAGAAGTGGATCCAGAAGTACGGTTCCCTGGACGGCGTCATCGATAACATGGACGACATCCGCGGCAAGGTGGGCGAGAACCTGCGCGCCTATGTCGCCGACATCCAGCTGGCCCGGAAGATCACAGAGATGGTCCGGGATCTGGACATGGTGGACAGCCTGGACACACTGAAGCCGGCGGAGATCGATCCGAACGACGCCCTGGCGATCTTCGAGAAGCTGCAGTTCGGCACCACGCTGCGCAACCGCACCTTCCGCACCCTCGGGGTGGAGTTCGAGGACACCGCGAGCATCCCCATCACCGAGGAAGATCTGGCCCCCGGCAAACTCGCCAACTGGCTGAAGAAGAACGCCGCCTACCAGGAGGGGCGCGACGCCGTCGCCGAGGCTCTCGCCGTGGACATCGAGGGCGAGACACTCGGGCTGCTGAGTGCCGAAAATAAAGGCCTAAAGCTTGACCTCGCCGCCCTGGATGCGAAGGACGAGCAGGTGCTGCGCACCTGGCTGGCCGACCGTGGCGCGCCGAAGTGGTTCCACGATTCCAAGCAGAGCTTCCACGCACTGCGCCAGCAAGGCTTCGCCCTCGACGGGGTGGAGCATGACACCTCCGTGGCCGCCTACCTCGTCCGCCCGGACCTGCGCAGCTGGTCGCTGGGAGACGTGCTACAGCGCCACGCGGGCCGCGACCTGCCCGAAAACTCGGGCAGCCTGGAGCGTGCCCAGGCGGTCCGCGAGCTGGTCGGGATCATGAACCAGGAGCTCACGGAAGCCGGCCAGGCCGAGCTCTACTTCTCCATGGAGGTGCCCCTGACCCACATCCTGGCGGAGATGGAGGCCCACGGCATCGAGGTGGATAAGGCCGCCCTCGAGGAGCTCGCCGCCGAATACCAAGCCCAGATCGCCGACGAGGTCACCGCCGCCCGCGAACTCGCCGAGGACGATCAGCTCAACCTCTCCAGCCCCAAGCAGCTGCAGAAGGTACTTTTCGAGGACTTTGGCCTGCCGAAGACCAAGAAGACGAAGACCGGGTACTCCACGGCCGCCGCGGAGCTGGAGAAGCTGCAGCAGCAGACCGAACACCCGTTCCTCAACCACCTCATGGCGCACCGTGAGTACCAGAAGATGAAGAGCACCATCGACGGTCTCATCAACGCCATCGACGGCGACGGCCGCATCCGCACTACCTTCAACCAGAAGGGAGCGGCGACCGGCCGACTATCGTCCTCGGAACCGAACCTGCAGAACATCCCCGTGCGCACGGAAGCGGGCCGCAAGATCCGTTCCGCGTTCCGCGTCGGAGAGGGCTACGAGACGCTGCTGACCGCCGACTACTCGCAGATCGAGATGCGCGTCATGGCGCACCTTTCCGAGGACGCAGGTCTGATCGAGGCCTACCGGGCGGGGGAGGACCTGCACAACTACGTCGGCTCCCGAGTGTTCGACGTCCCCGTGGACGAGGTCACCCCGGAGCTGCGCCGTCGCGTCAAGGCTCTCAGCTATGGCCTGGTCTACGGGCTCTCCGCCTTCGGGCTCAGCCAGCAGCTGGGCATCAGCCCGGGCGAGGCCAAGGGGATCATGGAGAACTACTTCGACCGTTTCGGCGGCGTGAAGCGCTACCTGGATAAGGTCGTCGAGGCGGCGAAGGAAACCGGTTACACGGAGACGCTCTACGGTCGCCGCCGCTATCTGCCTGAGCTGGCCAGCTCGAACCGGGTGGCTCGGGAGAATGCCGAGCGCGCCGCCCTCAATGCGCCGATTCAGGGTACGGCTGCGGACATCATCAAGCTCGCGATGCTGCGGGTGGATCGCGCGCTGCGCAATGCGAATCTGAAGTCCCGGGTGCTGCTGCAGGTCCACGATGAGCTCGTGCTGGAGATCGCGCCCGGTGAGCTCGAGCAGATCCAGCAGCTTCTGGAGGAGAACATGGATTCGGCAGCCAGCCTGCGGGTCCCCCTGGATGTCTCCGCAGGCCACGGCGAGAACTGGGATCTCGCCGGGCACTAGCCTTCGCCACAGCGTTGTATCAGCGCCGCCACAGCGCCACCGCGACGTGCTTGTGGCACCACCCCGTGCGTGTGGCGCTACCCCCACAGCAATGGCGAAACCCCACGGTGATCAGTTCAATCATTCACCGTGGGGTTTCTCGCCTTGTTGCAGACGCCTTCTAGGACGTTACGGTGGCCTCGGCGTTGTCGCCCCCGAAGCGCCGTTCCGCGATAACCATCGCAGCTACGATCGCTGCCCCCAGCACGAATAGAACAATGGCGCCACCGATGTTCTCGCCCGGGGCGAGCAGACCAGCGGCGTCGTCCTGCCACGGCCACAGCGCACGCAGGCTTCCCAACAGCAGACCGGCCATCGCAGCCAGCGTGACGGTGCGGTGCTCGTTGAGCATCTTCTCCAGCAGGCGGACGAAGACCACGATGCCCGTCAGCGCGCCGAGGGCGAACACACCCAGGTAGATGAAGTTGCGCTCGTCCACCGCACCGAGCGTGGCCTCGTAAAGGCCGACGGCCAGCAGGAAGAAGGAGCCTGACACGCCGGGCAGCACCAGCGCACAGATCGCGACCGCTGCAGCGAGGAACACGATGATCAGGTGTGGTTCACGCTGCGTGCTGCTGGTGAACCCGGTGGCCCAGAACGTCAGCACCGCGAAGATGCCCATCACCGGCAGCACCTTCGCCCAGCTCGCCGAAGAGCTCTTCCAGTCGATCATCAGCAGTGGCACGGCGATAGAGACCATCACCATGCCGAGGAATAGTGCACGCGCTGCGACTGGCTGGTTGGTGACGAAGTCCTTCATAGGCCCCGCCATGAGGACCACGATCAGTCCCATGCCGATGAGCATCGGGATCAGCAGCCACCAGTCCACGTCGCGGAAGCGTTGGCCCGCCTTCGTTCGGTCCTTCGGCAGGGCCTTCACCCCGTCGAGGAAGACATTGGCGTTATAGATCACGCGCTCGTACACGCCGGTCACCAGTGCGATCGTGCCGCCGGACACACCTGGCACGAGTTCGGCCAGGCCAATCAGGCCGCCGCGAATCGCGTTGAGGATGATCGTGAGTGCGGAGGGCTTGGTCTTGTCAAAGCTCACGCCGCTGGAGCTGCCAGCCGTACCGGCCGGGGATTGCTCCGATGCTGCGGAGTGCGAAGAGTAATCAGTCACCCGTGGTACTTTACGGCCGAATCCTTGCAAAAGACACCAGGCACGCTGGGTTTATTTCAGGACGTCGGGTTCGGGCAGCAGGCAAAAATAATGTGAACACCCTGTGCTCGGCCGGTCTGCGAGCCCTAGGGTGGAGGGCATGGCAAACACAGAAACTTGTCGTCTCGGAGTATGGCAGGGCGAGGGCATCGGCCCGGAGATCGTCGCCCCGACGGTGCAGGCGGTGGAACTTGCGCTACAGGCCAGTGGGGAAGCGACACCGGAGTTCGTGCCGCTGCTGCTGGGTCGCGAGGCGATCGACGCCACCGGAAGAGTCGTGCCGGAAGAGACGTGGGAGACCATCACTGGCTTGGACGGCTGGATCTTGGGGCCCCATGACAATGTGTCCTATCCAGCGAGCGCGGCCGGTCAGCTCAATCCCTCAGCCCATCTGCGCAAGCAGGCGGACCTGTGGGCAAATATTCGCCCGGTGCGTGGCGTGCCAGGGGCGGTGCACCCGGACCTGGACGTGGTGATCGTCCGGGAGAATACCGAGGGTATGTACGCCGACCGCAACATGCTGATGGGCAGCGGCGATATCACGGTCAACGGTGAAGTCTCCCTCGCGATCGGCGTTTTCACCCAGACCAAGATCCGCCGCATCGTCCGTCGCGCCGCCGCCATCGCCGCCGCCCGCGACGGGGTGCTCACGGTGGCGCACAAGTCCAACGTGCTGACCGAGACTTCGGGGCGCTACGTCGCCGAGGCGCAGGCCTGCGCGGAAGAGTTTGGGGTCGAGGTTCAGCCCGTTCATATCGACGCCCTGTGCGCGGAGCTGGTGACCCGCCCGCAGCGCTACGCCACGATCGTGGCGGAGAACATGTTCGGCGATATCTTGAGCGACCTCGCCGGCGGGCTGGGTGGTTCGCTGGGGATCGCGGGCAGCATCAATGCCAGCGAGTCGCAGGTCATGGCCCAGGCCGCGCACGGTTCCGCCCCGGATATCGCGGGCCAGGGGATCGCCAACCCGGCGGGCATCATGAACTCCGCCGCGCAGATGCTCGACTCCTTGGGTTATCCGCAAGCTGCGGAGCTTCTGGAAGGCGCGGTACGCGAGGCCGTGGTCAAGGCGCCGACCGCGGATCTGGTCCGAGAGGCTGCCGCAGCAGACCCCGAGACCGCAACGCCTGTGGCAGATGAGCCTGCTGTGGCGGGTGGGGTGGAAGGTGCGTCCCGTCCCGCCACGACCGAGGAGTTTGCAAAACAGGTGTTTGTGCAGCTAAAGCCTCTCGTGTAACCTTCAGTACGTTACGCGTCGAAAGGCGCAGTTTGACCCTGTCCATTTCTATTTGATTTCCGTTTCGGAGAACACTTCCATATGCCAACCAACAACGTCCCTCAGGTAGCCATCAACGACATTGGCTCCGCTGAGGATTTCCTCGCCGCCGTCGATGAGACCATCAAGTACTTCAATGATGGCGATATCGTCGAGGGCACCATCGTCAAGGTCGATCACGACGAGGTCCTGCTGGACATCGGCTACAAGACCGAGGGCGTAATCCCGTCCCGTGAGCTGTCCATCAAGCACGACGTCGACCCGAATGAGGTTGTCGAGGTTGGCGACGAGATCGACGCTCTGGTCCTCACCAAGGAGGACAAGGAGGGGCGCCTGATCCTGTCCAAGAAGCGTGCCCAGTACGAGCGCGCTTGGGGCGCCATCGAGCAGCTCAAGGAGAACGACGAGCCGGTCACCGGTACCGTCATCGAGGTCGTCAAGGGCGGCCTGATCCTGGACATCGGTCTGCGTGGCTTCCTGCCGGCTTCCCTCGTCGAGATGCGCCGCGTCCGCGACCTGCAGCCGTACATCGGCCAGGAGATCGAGGCCAAGATCATCGAGCTGGACAAGCACCGCAACAACGTCGTGCTGTCCCGCCGTGCATACCTGGAGGAGACCCAGTCCGCGGTCCGCTCCGAGTTCCTGCACCAGCTGCAGAAGGGCCAGGTCCGCAAGGGCGTTGTGTCCTCCATCGTCAACTTCGGTGCATTCGTTGACCTCGGCGGCGTTGACGGCCTGGTCCATGTTTCCGAGCTGTCCTGGAAGCACATCGACCACCCGTCTGAGGTCGTCACCGTCGGCGACGAGGTCACCGTCGAGGTTCTGGACGTCGACCTGGACCGCGAGCGCGTCTCCCTGTCCCTGAAGGCAACGCAGGAAGACCCATGGCGCGTCTTCGCCCGCACCCACGCGATCGGCCAGATCGTTCCGGGCAAGGTCACCAAGCTGGTTCCGTTCGGCGCATTCGTCCGCGTCGAGGAGGGCATCGAGGGCCTGGTTCACATCTCCGAGCTGGCTGAGCGCCACGTCGAGGTTCCGGACCAGATCGTCAACGTTGGCGAAGAGGTCATGGTCAAGGTCATCGACATCGACCTCGAGCGTCGTCGTATCTCCCTGTCCCTGAAGCAGGCTGACGAGGACTTCACCGAGGAGTTCGACCCGTCCAAGTACGGCATGGCCGACTCCTACGACGAGCAGGGCAACTACATCTTCCCAGAGGGCTTCGACCCGGAGACCAACGAGTGGCTCGAGGGCTTCGACGAGCAGCGTGAGGCTTGGGAGGCTCGCTACGCTGAGTCCGAGCGTCGCCACCGTCTGCACGCAGCTCAGATCGAGCGCCACCGCGCCGCAGCTGCAGAGGCTGCTGCCAACGGCGAGGGCGGCTACTCCTCCGAGTCCGGCGCCGAGACCAAGGCTGCCGAGGCTCCGGCTGAGGACGCTGGCACCCTGGCTTCCGACGAGCAGCTGGCTGCTCTGCGCGAGAAGCTGGCCGGCGGCGAGTAAATCGCACTACCTGGCTCCGGCGGAGTTGAGATCACCCCGCTAGAGCGCTGAAAGTAAGGGCCCGCACCACACGGTGCGGGCCCTTCTTTGTGCATAGAAGCTGCTGGATAGGAACAACGGCATGTTCGGATCGCTTTCTCACCAGGGCTCCGCCCGCGTGCTGCCGTCGGCGATCATGGCGGTATCCGGCCTCTCGCTCTACGTGGGCGCGGCACTGGCCGGTATCACCCTAGTGATTCTCGCGATCGTGCTGCGTAAACCCTGAGGGGAGCCCTACGACCCCGCGCAGCATCTCCGGGTCGATCTCGATGCCGGCTTTGTAGACGGACATCTCGCCGGTGGGCTCCAGAATGATGAGTTGGACGTCGGCCGGACTTGCCACTCCGGCGCGACGCATGACCATCCGCAGGTCGTCGCGGGCAACGTGGGTGCGTCGCAGCTGCCGATCCAGGTACTCGCCGTGCGCGAAGACGGCCTGGGGATCCTCGTCGAAGATCCGGCTCACGGCGGTGGATTTGCGCGCTGCTCCGAAGATCGCCTCCAGCAGCATGAGGGTGAACAACCCGATCGCACCCGCGGCAAGGGTCGGTGGGTGTCCGATGACCACACGGCCCGATACCGCGCCGAACATGACCAGGACGACCGCGTCGAAGGCATTCATCTTCGTCATGATGCGCACGCCGAAGAGGCGCACGAGGATCAGGAAGAAGAGATAGATCGCCAGCGCCGCAAGGATGACGATGGGGATGCGGGCGGGCTCGATCGTGATCTGCTCGTAGAAGGCCTGCTGTACCTGCTCCATGATGCTCATGTTAGTCCCCGCCCCACCGCGGGGCGTGGACCCGTCCGTGTTTTTGCACACCTAGTGAACGACTGCGGCGTAGGTTAGGCATATTGTCGCCGTTCCCAAGGAAAGTGTTCGGCCAGCCCGCGGAGAACGCGAACTGGCCGAAAGGGGAGTGCTACAGCGAGCGGCTTAGAGCTTCTCGATCTTCGCCACTGCGTGGACCGTGTCCAACTTGGATGCCTTGCGCAGCTGGACGTCCCAGTCGCCGTTGGCAGCCTTCTGGGTGAAGACCGCGACGGTGGCCGGCAGGGTCACCGGCTTAGCGAACTGCACCGTGTAGCGCGCTGCGGACGGGATCTCGCCCTCCAGCGTGGCCAGCAGGCGAGCAGCGGACCACATGCCGTGCGCGATGACCGCCGGGAAGCCGAAGGCCTTCGCACCCACGCCGGAGACGTGGATCGGGTTCTTATCGCCCGAAGCCTCCGCGTAGTCCTTGATCTGGGACGGGGTGACCCGCACGTTCGCGGTCGGGCGCGGATCCGCCAGCTCGGTGATCGGCAGGATCACGCCATCGGTCTTCTCGCCACCTGCCAGCGGGGAGGAGCTCGAGAGCTTCGCACCCTTGGCCAGGAAGCCGGAGACCTGGCGCCACACAATCTCACCACCCGAGGTGATCTCAGTGACGAGGTCGATGAGCAGACCTTTGTTGTGCTCGCGCAGGTTTTCGGCGTGGACCTTGATGTCCAGCACGTCGGCGACCGTCAGCGCGCGCTTCTGTTCGATGACGTTATTCAGGTGCACCGCACCCACAGCGCCGAACGGGAAGTCCGGAGCCGTGAGGACCTTCATCACGATGGGGAAGGAGAGCACGTACGGGTAGGTCAGCGGCAGCTCGTTGCTCAGCCGCAGGTCCGTCGCGCTGCAGTACGCCGCGAGGTGCGGAACGTCGATCTTCACGCCGCGGACCTCGAAGGCGGTCTTCGGGTTGTCCTTCGCGGAGCGCGTGGACCCGACGACCGGCAGAATGTCCTTGACTGCGTTCCGGTACTCGTCCATGAGAGCCGGAATCTTGGGCAGTTCCTTGTAGGAAACCTCAGCCACAGGAACCTCCTTTAAGAAGTTGAAAAGATGTCAGCGGGGCAGTGCTTTGTTTACGCGCCCAGCAGGGACTGGCCACAGACGCGGACCACGTTGCCGGTCACGGCGTTGGAAGCCGGTGCCGCGAAGTAAGCGATGGTCTCTGCGACGTCGATGGTCTGGCCACCCTGCTGCAGGGAGTTCATGCGACGGCCGGCCTCGCGGGTCGCGAACGGGATGGCGGCGGTCATCTGGGTCTCGATGAAGCCCGGTGCCACGGCGTTGACGGTGATGTTCTTGTCCGCCAGCTTCTCGCTGAAGGTGTTGACCAGGCCGATGACGGAGGCCTTCGTGGTGCCGTAGTTGGTCTGGCCACGGTTACCGGCGATGCCAGCGATGGAGGACACACCGATGACGCGGCCGTTGTCGTTGAGGCCACCGTTGGCGATCAGGCCCTCGGTGATGCGGACCGGGGCGATGAGGTTCACGGCCATGACGGCGTTCCAGCGTGCGTCGTCCATGTTGGCGAGCAGCTTGTCGCGGGTGATACCTGCGTTGTGGACGATGATGTCGATGCCCTGGCCGAAGCGCGCCTCGGCGTGCTCCTTGAGCTTGTCGGCAGCGTCCGGGGCGGTGACGTCCAGCGGCAGGGAGGTGCCCTTGACGCGGTTGGCAGTCTCGGCCAGGCCGTCGCCGGCCTGCGGGACGTCCACGCAGATGACCTTCGCGCCGTCGCGAGCCAGGACCTCGGCGATCGTGGCGCCGATGCCGCGCGCAGCACCGGTGACGACAGCGACCTTGCCCTCGGAAGGCTGATCCCAATTAGCCGGTGCGGTGGCTGCGGTGTCGTCGACGCGGATGACCTGGGCGTCAACGTAGGCGGATTTGCCGGAGAGCAGGAAGCGCAGGGTGGACTCCAGGCCGGTGAAGTCGCCGGAGAGCTTCGGGCTGACGTAGACCAGCTGGGCGGTCGCGCCGCGGCGCAGCTCCTTGGCCACGGAGCGGCTGAAGCCCTCGAGGCCGCGCTGGGCGATCGCCTCGTCGGTGGACTCGGCCAGCTCCGGGGTGGTGCCGAGCACGACGATGCGGCCGTTCGGGGCGAGCTTGCGCATCACCGGGTTGAAGAAGTCGAAGAGCTGGTGGAGCTCCTCCGGCTTGGTGATGCCGGTCGCGTCGAAAACGAAGGCGGCGTACTTGCTGTCACCGGAGTCGCGGGTCAGGTCGTAGTCCGCATCCAGCAGGGAGGTGACCGGGTCGATCAGGCGGCCCTGGCCACCGACGAGCACGAGGCCCGGCAGTGCTGGCTCGCCGGCCTTGTAGCGGCGCAGCTTCTCAGGCTTCGGCAGGCCGACCTTGTCAGCCAGGAAGTTGCCGAACGGGGACTCGATGAACTCGCCGTAACGGTCGGAGTGCTGGGAGGAAGTCTTAGACACTTATTCTCCTTCGGGTTGTCGCTTTCCGGTCTTCACGTCACGTTAACTTGCTGCGCGCTGGATGCGCCCCTTCAGATAAGGCGCGGGCTAGCGGGCACAGCGCGCTGACCGGAGAAGATTTTTAAGAACGTGACCTCAACTCTACGGTGTCGGGGGTCACACTGAGGGTGAAATCTAGCGAAATTATTTTTATATTTTCGTTTTCTAACCCACGCCCCAGCACGTCTCTATAGTCGGTTGGGAGACGCACAACTTTGGTGCACATTCTAGAGACGGAGTGAAAAACCATCATGACGAACGGTAACCAGAAGAAGGTCGCCATCCTCGGCGGCAACCGCATTCCTTTCGCCCGCTCCAACAAGGAGTACGCGGACGCATCCAACCAGGACATGCTCACCGCGGCCATCGAGGGCCTCGTCGCCCGCTACGGCCTCCAGGACGAAGAGCTCGGCCTGGTCGCCGGCGGTGCGGTGCTGAAGCACTCCCGCGACTTCAACATGGTTCGCGAGGTCGTGCTGGGCTCCTCCCTGTCCAACACCACCCCGGCCATGGACATGCAGATGGCCTGTGGCACCGGCCTGGCCGCCATCGTCGCCGTCGGCGACGCCATCCGTGCGGGCCGCATCGAGTCTGGCATCGGCTCGGGAGTGGACACCACCTCCGACGCCCCGCTGGCGGTCGGCGACCAGCTGCGCAAGACCCTCATCAAGCTGACCCAGGCCAAGACCACCCAGCAGCGTCTGAAGCTGGTCGGCTCCATCCGTCCGGCCCAGCTGGCACCGGATCAGCCGAGCAACGGCGAGCCGCGCACTGGCCTGTCCATGGGTGACCACGCTGCGATCACCGCCCGCGAGATGAACATCACCCGCGAGGCGCAGGACGAGTTCGCCGCGACCTCCCACCAGAACCTGGCGAAGGCTTATGACGAGGGCTTCTTCGAGGACCTCATCACCCCGTACCTCGGCGTGCAGCGTGACACCAACCTGCGCCCGGACTCCACCCCGGAGAAGCTGGCCAAGCTCAAGCCGGTCTTCGGCAAGCGCGACGCAGCGCAGCACGGCACCACCGCCACCATGACCGCCGGTAACTCCACCCCGCTGACCGACGGCGCATCCGCCGTCCTGCTCTCCTCCGAGGAGTGGGCCAAGGAGCGCAACCTCCCGGTCCGTGCCTACCTGGTGGACTCCGAGGTCGCGTCCGTGGACTTCCTGCACGGCCACGACGGCAAGACCCCGGACGGCCTGCTGATGAGCCCGACCTACGCCGTCCCGCGCATGCTGGAGCGCAACGGCCTGACCCTCCAGGACTTCGACTTCTACGAGATCCACGAGGCCTTCGCCTCCCAGACCCTGGCCACCCTGAAGGCCTGGGAGTCCGAGGAGTACTGCCGCGAGCGCCTGGGCCTGGACAAGCCGCTGGGTGCGATCGACCGCTCCAAGCTCAACGTCAAGGGCTCCTCGCTGGCCGCTGGCCACCCATTCGCCGCAACCGGTGGCCGCATCATCGCCACCACCGCGAAGCTGCTCGAGGAGAACGGCGGCGGCCGCGCACTGGTCTCCATCTGTGCAGCAGGTGGCCAGGGCATCGTCGCCATCGTCGAGCGCTAAACCAGCTGCGCCGATAGCGAAAGAGAAGGCGCCCCGCGGCGGAGGATCCTCCTCGCCCGCGGGGCGCCTTCGGCGTGCTCAGACCATGAGCGTTAATAGGTGCTTCTACTGGAACACGCGACCCAGGTCGGTCTTGTACACGACCGGGTTGTAGTCCTTCCACGTCGTGGCCACCCAGTAGAGGTTTTTATCGACCTGGTGGGGGAACATGAATGCGCCGTAGAGGTCACCGATCTGAGCGCGAGAGACCAGGGTCGTCGGCGTGCTCCACGGCCCCTCCGGAGAGGCAGCCTTTCTAATCACCACGCCCTGCGGTGCCTCGTAGAGTGCGAGCCAAGCATCCTGTTCCGGGTGGTACATCACCGAGAGTTCGGAGACCTTACCGTCGAGTACGGGTGCGGCATCCGACATGGCGGGGCTCCAGCCGCTGCCGGTGTAGAACTCGGCGTCGGAGTGAGCCGCAGCACCGGGGAAGAGGGCGAAGCTGTCCTTCGGGAAGCGGGCGAGCCGGGCCTGCCCCGAACGCCCGTTGGGGGTGCCGTAGACGTAGACGTAGGGGTCGTTGCTCTCGGCTGGTGGGGCGGTGAAGGCCGTCATCTGGAAGTTCTCCGCGCCGCGAACGTGGGCGGGCAGCGGGGGCAACTTATCACTGGTGGAGGGGTTGGTGTTGGTTCGCTTGGAGCCCTCCATCACGGTCCAGGTCTTTCCGCCGTCGGTGGACTTGGCGGTGGCCGCGTAGTTGGTGGTCCAGTTTCCGGGCGTTCCCCACTTTTTCACGGACATGAAGTCCACATACTGCACGCCGTCGATCGCGATGCCGGAGGTCGGGATGACCGTCATCTCCACGCCGTCGATCTTCAGCGAACGCGGGAGGAACTCGTCCGAACGGTCCCCGTTGGCCGGTCGGGTGATGTGAATGCCGTTGGACGGGTCGCGGTCGTCCGATTCGAAGATCGCATTCGAATGCCAGCCGTCCCCGCGGGGGCCGCAGCTGAAGGAGTCCCCAAACACAGCGAGCGTGCGTCCGTCGCCGGCGTCCCACATGAAGCCCAGGTCCGTGCTGGCCAAGCCGAACTTGGAGAGCTGATCGGGGCCGTTGGGACCGGTGAGGATGTGCATGGCCGTGGTGTTGCCCGTCAACGAGGGCATGCCGCCGGGGATGCCCTTCAACCACGAGGGGGCAGAAGAACCCGAGGAGCTGCCACTGGAGCCCAGCGCTGCCGCCGTATCGGAGCTGCCGGGGGACCAGGCCGAGCACGGCCCTGCGGCGTGCGCGGTGCCAGCGGAGCCGACCATCACCGAGAAGGAGGACGTGGCGAGGGCGGTGACCAGCAACGCCGTCCTGGTTCCACGGCGGCCGAAACGGGAAGGGCTGCGATGCCCGGAGAGAACAGTCATGGTGTTAATTCAATCACAACGGGGATCTTCAAGTGATGTAGCTTTAGGAGCATGAATCTTTTTCGGAAACGCGCCACCGTTGCGGTGGCCGCAGCTCTCGCTCTCTCGGCAGGTGTCGGCGGCGGGGCAGCGCCGGCAAAGGCTGAGGAAGCCCAACCACTCCCAGACATCGAGCGGCCCACTGCGGGTTCGGGCGGATCGTTGATGCTCAACCCGAAGAACTGCAAGAATCTCAAGGCCCGGTCGGACGAGATCGCTGGCCAGTGGCAGCAGGCAGTGACCGACGGTGATTTTTATACGGCAAATCAGCTGCGCGTGGACTACACCAACGTGACCGTCTCGTGGGCACAGTGCCTGCAGTCGGCTAATCGCCTGCTCCTGAGCTCTTAGGATTGAAGCAATGTTTCTCATCGGACTCACCGGCGGCATCGGCTCCGGGAAAACGACCGTCGCCAGCCAGCTGAAAACCCTCGGTGCCCGGATCGTCGACGCCGATAAGATCGCCCGCGAGATCGTCGAACCCGGCGAACCCGCGCTCACGGAACTTGCCGAGGCCTTCGGCGGAGTGCTCAACGCGGACGGCACCCTCAACCGTGCCGAGCTCGCCCGGCAGGCCTTCGCCACCCCGGAGGCCACCGAGAAGCTGAACTCCATCACCCACCCCCGCATCCGGGAACGCACCCTCGAGCGCTTCGCCCAGGCCCGCACTGAGGCCGTGCCGGTGCTCGTCTACGACATGCCGCTGCTCATCGAAAACGGCGAGTATAAGAAGATGGACCACGTGCTCGTCGTCGACGCGGCGGACGAGATCCGCATCGACCGTCTGGTCAACTCCCGTGGCCTGGACGAGGACGACGCCCGCCGCCGCATCGCGGCACAGATCAGCCGCGAGGAGCGGCTTGCCGCCGCGGATTCCGTGGTGGATAACTCCGGCACCCGGGATCAGCTCCTCCAGCAGGTCGACACCTTCTGGGAGCAGGTCGTCGCCCCACAGCTCGGCGAGAAATAATCCAGCGGCTCGGCCGGCAGTAACCCCCGGGCGCGTACCGTGACTCCGGTTCGACCATCGCAGTGCCTGCCAGCCGGCCGCCCAGCCACACCTCAGCCCGGTGGCTGCCCACCGTGCGGGCTGCCTAGGATAGACACATGGCTTTTGCAGCAGAGCGTCCCGAGCTGTCCTACTCCGAATTCCGCCCCGTGGGGGAGGTCGAGCGCAGCGATGCCAAATTCGAGGTCATCAGCGAGTACGAACCCGCGGGCGACCAGCCAGCCGCCATCGCGGAACTCGACGAGCGGCTGAACCGCGGCGAACGCGACGTCGTCCTCATGGGCGCGACCGGTACGGGTAAGTCGGCGACCGCAGCCTGGCTGATCGAGCAACAGCAGCGACCCACCCTGGTCATGGCGCCGAACAAGACCCTCGCCGCACAGCTGGCCAACGAGCTGCGCTCCCTGCTGCCGAATAACGCGGTGGAGTACTTCGTGTCCTACTACGACTACTACCAACCCGAGGCCTACATCGCGCAAACCGATACCTATATCGAGAAGGACTCCTCGATCAACGACGACGTCGAACGCTTGCGCCACTCCGCGACCTCCGCGCTGCTGTCCCGCCGCGACGTGGTCGTCGTCAGCTCCGTATCCTGCATCTACGGCCTGGGCACCCCGCAGTCCTACCTGGACCGCTCCGTCGTCCTGCGGGTGGACGAGGAAGTCGACCGCGACCAGTTCCTCCGCCTGCTCGTCGACATCCAGTACGACCGCAACGACGTCTCCTTCACCCGCGGTTCCTTCCGCGTGAAGGGCGACACGGTGGACATCATCCCGGCATACGAGGAGCTCGCCGTCCGCGTCGAGTTCTTCGGGGACGACGTCGACGCGCTCTACTACATTCACCCGTTGACCGGCGACGTGATCCGCGAAGTGGATGAACTGCGCATCTTCCCGGCCACCCACTACGTCGCGGGGCCGGAGCGGATGGAAAAGGCGATGCAGGCCATCCGGGAGGAGCTGGCGGAGCGCCTGGAGGACCTGGAGAACCGCGGCAAGCTGCTGGAGGCGCAGCGGCTGCGGATGCGCACGGAATACGACCTCGAAATGATCCAGCAGGTGGGCTTCACTAGCGGCATCGAGAACTACTCCCGGCACATCGACGGCCGACCCGCCGGCAGTGCCCCGGCGACGCTGATCGACTACTTCCCGGAGGACTTCCTCACGATCATCGACGAGTCCCACGTGACGGTGCCGCAAATCGGCGGCATGTTCGAGGGCGACATGTCCCGCAAGCGCAACCTGGTCGAGCACGGATTCCGCCTGCCCAGCGCGCTCGATAACCGGCCGCTGACCTGGGAAGAATTCGACGACCGCAAGGGCCAGTGCGTGTACATGTCCGCCACCCCGGGGGATTACGAGATCGCCGCGGCCCAGGGCGAGTTCGTGGAGCAGGTGATTCGCCCAACCGGCCTGGTGGACCCGAAGGTGGAGGTGCGCCCCACAGAGGGGCAGATCGATGACCTCATCGAGGAGATCCGCAAGCGCACGGACAAGGACGAGCGCGTGCTCGTCACCACCCTCACCAAGCGCATGGCCGAGGACCTCACCGACTACCTGCTGGAACACGGCGTGCGGGTGCGCTACATGCACTCGGATATCGATACCCTCAAGCGCGTGGAGCTGCTGCGGCAGCTACGCCTCGGGGAGTTCGACGTGCTGGTGGGCATCAACCTGCTGCGCGAGGGCCTCGACCTGCCGGAGGTCTCCCTGGTCGCGATCCTGGATGCGGATAAGGAAGGCTTCCTGCGCTCCACCCGCTCACTGATCCAGACGATCGGCCGTGCCGCTCGAAACGTCTCTGGTGAGGTCATCATGTACGCCGATAACGTCACCGAGTCGATGAGCAACGCGATCGACGAGACAGAGCGGCGCCGGGCGAAGCAGATCGCCTATAACGAGGAACACGGCATCGACCCCCAGCCACTGCGCAAGAAGATCGCCGACATCCTGGACCAGGTCGAGGAATTCTCCGAAGGCTACGGCGAGCCGGGCAGCGAGGTCGCTGGGTCCACATCGACCGGCGTGGAAGGGGACATGGCCACCTTCGGCAGAGCGGAAGACCGTGGCGACATGGCCCGCCCACAGCTGGAAAAGCTCATCGAAGACCTCACCGCGCAGATGAAGGAAGCCGCCCGGGAGCTGAAGTTCGAGCTGGCCGGCCGGCTGCGTGATGAAATTGCGGACCTGAATAAGGAACTTCGGGGCATGAAGGAAGCTGGCCTATAGAATGGGGAGCATGTTCTCAAAGATCGTCGTTGGCACTGATGGCTCCAAATCCTCCCACCTCGCCGTCCGGCGTGCGGCGGGAATCGCAGCGGCTTTTGGTTCCGAGCTGGTGCTCGCGTCGGCGTACTTCGCCAAGGAGGCCGATGCCCAGGCCTCGCGCCGGGATGAGTCTTCGCCGGTCGTGGGGGACGAGCACGCCGAGGAGGTGCTGGGCTCCGCGATGGAGGTCGCCCGCGAGGAGGGGGCCGAGAAGGTGCGCGCCGTGCTGCGGGAGGGCGCCCCGGTGGACGCGCTCATGGCCGTTGTGACCGAGGAGAAAGCCGACCTGCTCGTGGTGGGTAACCGGGGGATTAACTCCCTCACCGGCCGCCTGCTGGGCTCGGTTCCGGCCGATGTGGCCCGCCAGTCCGACTGCGACGTGATGATCGTCCACACCGTCGGCTAGGCGCGCAACCGGATCCTTAGACGCGTCGCGCCAGCGCTCGCATCGGACTCGCCGCCAGCGCGCGGACGCTAGGGGCAAGGTAGCGAAGAACCCCGCGGAAAATTTTCCGCGGGGTTCACGCTTATGCAGAGGCTGCCAGCTTAGCGCGGCAGGAACTGCTGGATCGCCATCCAGATGCTGCCCAGGATCGAGACGACACCGAGGATGATGCCGATGATCTTCCCGATATCGGATCCCGAGGAGCTATCCATTGCTGGGGGGTTGTTCGGGTTGTTGTTGCCCGTATTTGTGTAGTTTTTGCCGAATCCGTCGGCGTCCTCGAGCGCCATGTCGGCGTGCACGGCGGTGCTGTAGACGCGGTATTTGCTACCGGGGACAGTCACCTGGCCGAAGCCCCAGACCTTGTGCCTTGGGTGGAGGATGTGAATCGCGTGACCAGTCCCTCCAGCCCACACGCCGCCATTGTTATTCAGCTTCTTCACCTCGCTTTTGCCCCAGCCGTTGATGATGGCGTCGCGCAGCGTTGTTCCTGCGGAAAGGGACTCGATGGCAGGGGTTACCCCGTTGCGCGTCGCCGTTCTAGGGGAGCTGCCGTCTGGACGAACATGGTCGAATTTGGTGCTGGTCTCCATCGCGCGCTGCACTGCGATCCAGTGAAGGTCGCTATGAGTGGCGATGTTGAGGTACTCATCCTTCGTGGTGATGCCGTTTGCTCGGGCTACGTCCTGCAGGCGAGTGCCTTTTCCGAATCCCTCGTGGTCATAACCGCGGAAGAGTGGGTTCTGGTCCCATGCCCAACTGCGCAACTCCTTCAACGCCGGGAGGCCGACCGTGTTGCCCTCGTTGATATTAAATTTTGCCCGGGTGTTGCCGAACTGGTCCTTCCCGTTGACTAGCTCCACGCCGGTCGTCGGGCTCGGCGCCGCGTTGGCGATGGCGGTGGGGAAGGCGAGGGAGAGGACCGTGGCGGTGGCGACGGCGAGCTTGCGCTTCATGCTCATTCCTTAAAGTGCTGGCTCCGGTGAGAGGAGCGGGTGAGTGGATTGAATGAGATTATAGCCAGCTAAGAGCCTTTTAAGAATTTGTTGATCACTTGGTCATGTCGCCGCGCTAAAAAGCAGCTGACCTGCGTTCTTATCCCTGATCCCAGGGCAGTGGCTGGTCCGCGAACACGCTCAAACCCTGGGTTGCGCGCGTGATTGCCACGTAGAGGTCCTGCAGTCCCTGTGGGGAGGCAGTGACGATCGCGGCGGGCTCGATGAGCACGACCTCGTCGAACTCCAGGCCCTTCGCCTCGGCGGTGCTGACCACGAGCACCTCCGCGTCGATGCCGACCTGGTCCGAGCCCGGCGCATCGCCCAAGGCCTCGGCCACCGTCTCGCGCGCCCAGTCCAGGTCCGCATCGCTGGTGATGATCCCCACCAGGCCCTCGCCAGCCCGCCGCGCGATCTCGGGCAGCGCGCCCGCCAGCTCCGCCCGCGCCGCATAAGCCACACCCGTGCCGGTGCCGCGCAGCGCGATCGCGGGCTCCTGATCCGCGGCGATCTCGGGGAGCAACTGATTGGCCACGTCCGCGATGTCCTGCGGCGTGCGGTAGTTCACGCTGAGCTCCTTCAGCTCCCAGCGATCCGACACATAAGGAGCCAGGGTCTCGCCCCAGGAGGCCACGCCCGCCGGGTTTCCCGTCTGTGCCGGATCACCAACCACGGTCATCCACCGGTTGGGGGAGCGGCGGAAGATCATCCGCCAGTCCATCTCCGAAAGCTCCTGGGCTTCGTCCACGATGACGTGGCCGAAGGCCCAGCGCAGGTCCTGGGCGGCACGCTGCGCCGTGCTGCGCGCGTCGCGTACTCGCTGGCGACCCGCTAGCTGCTCGGCGTCGATGACGTCATAGGCCATGAGGATCTCCGGGGCGAAGCCATCGTCCAAGTCCTGGGTCGCCGAGCCCGTGAGGATGTCCAGCGCGTCCTGGGCCTCCGCGATCTTCGCCAGCCACTCCTCACGCTCCGCCTTCTCGGCCGCCTCGTCGTCGATGATGCCCAGCATGTCCGCCAGTTCGTCGAGCAGCGGCGCATCTGCGGCAGTCCACAGGATCTGGCCACCGTCCAGCTCCACCGGCGGGGTGGCCTGCAGCCCGCGGATCGTGTCCTCGTCGTACTCCGAGGCGATCTCCTCGGCATGCTCGTACAGGTCGGCCAGTACCTGCTCCGGCGTGAGTTCCGGCCAGAACTCGTCCAACGCCGCCATCACCGCGGGCTCCTCGCGCAGGTCATCGCGCAGGCTGGTGCGGTCTTCCGCGGTCAGCAGATTCTCCCCGCCGAGCGGATCCCGCCCGATCGTCTCCGCCAGCGCATCTGCTAGGGAAGCGATCGCATGATCCACGAACAGCGGCCGGGCCTGGTTGTGGGGCTTGCGGCTGCGCCGGGCCCGGGTGCGGGCGGCGCGCACCATCTTCGGGCTCAGCTCCACGGCCACGCCGTCCACCATGAAGCCACGCGGCTCCTCCGGTACCTGCTGCCAGGACTGCGTCGCCAGCTTCAGGATGTGCAGCATCTCCGCGCTGCCCTTGACCTCACGGGCCAGCAGGCTCGGTTCGGGCCGCGTCTTCACCCCCGGCAGGAGCGTGCCCGGCGTCGCCAATACCACGCCGGTCTCACCCAGCGAGGGCAACACCTGCGAGATGTAGTCCAGGAAGCGCGCATTCGGGCCGACGATGAGCACGCCCGTCTTCGCGAGCTGTTCGCGCCACGTGTACAGCAGATAGGCCGCGCGGTGCAGCGCGACAGCGGTCTTCCCGGTCCCCGGCGCCCCCTGGACGACGGTGACGGAGCGGTGCTCGCTGCGGATGATGGCGTCCTGCTCCGCGGCGATGGTCTCCACGATGTCGCCCATCCGCGTGCTGCGGGCCGCGTTCACCGCGTCCAACAGCGCGGCCTCCTGCGCCACCCCTCCCGCCGCGGACGTCGTCTTTTCAGTTAAGGACGTCTGGTCCTCGCCGCGGGTGGTGAGCCGCTCATCGGCGACGTGGGTCACCTTCCGCCCGCGAGTCTTGATGTGGCGGCGCAGGTGCACCCCATCTGGGTGCAGGGTGGTGGCGAGGTAGAAGGGGCGGGCCATCGGTGCGCGCCAGTCCATCAGGAGGGTACGCATCTCGTCGTCGCGGGTGTGCAGCCCCAGCCGCCCGATATAGCGGCGGTCCAGATCGGGGGAGCCTGGCACCGGATTCTCTGGCTCCTCATCGGCCACGTCGATGCGGCCGAACATCAGTCCGATCTCCGCGATGGACAGGTTATCCAGTCGCTGCGAGATGTCCTGGATCTCGCGGTCGCGGCGCATCAGCCCCTGCGGATCATCGATATCTGCCGTGGCTCGGACACTGGCCAGTCGCTTCTTCAGCGTGGCGGTTGTGGCGTCCACCTCAGCCAGCAGGTCATCGAGATGGTTCTGCTCGCTCGCGATGGCCTCTGCGAGCGAGCGGTCGGCATTATTCGTGGTGCCGCGAGATGCGGGGCTGGTCAATCTACCTCCGGTGCAACGGGCTTACTTGAGCTTCTTTGCCTTCTTCTTGGCCTTCTTTGCCTTCTTGGACAGGCCCTTCGTGCTGTCCTGCAGCTCCTCAGCAAAGGTCTCAGCATACGCGCTCGCCTGGTCGCGCACCTGGTAGGCGGTGTCGCGCCACTCGTCGGAGTGCTCGTCGACGTAGTCGCTCACAGCGCTCGCTGCAGAGGAGATGCTGTCCGAGGCCTCAGAAGCCAGCTCGCGGGCCTTCTCGGAGAAGTCGCTGGCGTAGTCCTGCGCGGTGGCGAGCATCTCCTGCTGCTGGGACTTGCCCGGCAGCGCCTGCTGCGCGCGCCATGCCAGGCCCGGCTTGCCGGCAGTGTCCTCGGCGGCGATCAACAGGCCACCCAGCAGGCCGACGTCCGCCAGGAGGGTGGTCAGCTGGGTGTTCTGGCCGCTCTTGCCGGCGACGTTCTTGATGTCGTGGCGGGTCAGGATCGCAGGCAGGTGTGCGGCTGCGAGCGCTGCGGCGGCCAGGCGCGGCGCCTTACCGCGGGCCAGCAGGGCAGCGGCGGCGATCTTGGTGCCACCCGCGATGCGCACGTTGGTTTCCGCGTCACGTGGCAGCAGGCCAGCGGCCTGCGGCGGCAGAACCTTGCGCAGGGTGCCGGTCACAACCTCGGCGTTCTTCGCGTGATTCTGCGGGCTTTTCACCATCTGGACACCATCGGCGATGAATGCCGAAGCCATCAGGGGACGGGCGATCTTGCGAAGCATGAAGACTCCTTCGGTGTGGGTAGCAAGATAACTGGAGTTTTATCCAGCGTTAGGGGATCAAGTCTACGCGAGTGGCCGGGCACCAGCCGCGCGTTTCGCGGGATTACCAGCCCCGCTCGGCCCACTCTTCGACGTGCGGGGCCTCGTCGCCGACGGTGGTGCTGTCGCCGTGGCCGGGGTGCAGCCGCGTGCCGTCGGGCAGGCTGAAAACCCGCTGCGTGACGTCCGAGAGCAGCTGTTGGAACTCCTCCGGGGAGTTCGTTTTGCCGACCCCGCCTGGGAACACGCTATCCCCGACGAACATGCGTGGGGCGTCTTCCGGCAGTTCCACGTGCACGGCGATGCCGCCCGGGGTGTGGCCCCGCAGTTCCACCGCAGTCATCTTCAACTCCGAGCAGTTACCCTTCAAACGCAGCAGCTCCGGGGTTCCTTCGTCGTTGCCGTAGACCTCATCGGCCGGGGCTGGCAGGTTGGTGGCCTCCTTGCGTGGTGCGTGGTGACGCGCACCCGTTGCCGCCAGAACCTCCTCCAGCGCCTGCACGTGGTCGCCATGCTGGTGGGTGGTGAGGACGTCGGTGATGGTCACCCGCAGCTGATCCGCCAGGGCCAGGATGTGGCCAGCGTCCGTAGCCGCGTCAATGAGCAGCGCATTGCCGCCGCTGGCGATGAGGTAGACGTTGTTATCCATCTCGCCAACTGAGGTGCGCGCCACGATCGTGGCATCCGTGGAAATAATCTCGACATCTCGGGGGTTGGAAAGATGTCCGAACTCACTGACCTGTGACATATGCATGAACTCGAGCATATCTACTTGTCGTACAGTGGGAATGAACTCATCCTGAGCCCGCGCCACCCAGGCGCGGCTCAGGGACAAAGCCAAACAGGAGGACGAGTGGCAGAGAAGCTTTTGGTCCGCGGTGCACGCGAGCACAACCTCAAGGGGGTGGACCTCGAGCTGCCGAGGGACAAAATGATCGTCTTCACGGGACTGTCCGGTTCCGGGAAGTCGTCACTGGCCTTCGACACCATCTTCGCTGAGGGGCAACGGCGCTACGTCGAGTCCCTCAGCTCCTATGCCCGCATGTTCCTCGGTCGCCTCGACAAGCCGGATGTCGACTTCATCGAAGGCCTCTCGCCGGCGGTCTCCATCGACCAGAAGTCGACGAACCACAACCCGCGGTCCACGGTCGGCACCGTGACCGAGATCTTCGACTACCTGCGCCTGCTCTTCGCCCGCACCGGAACCCCGCACTGCCCGAAGTGCGGCGAGGTGATCCAGCGGCAAACCCCGCAGGAAATCGTGGACCAGATCATGGCCATGGAGGCCGGCACCAAGTTCCAGGTCCTCGCGCCGGTCGTGCGCACCCGCAAGGGCGAATTCGTCGACCTCTTCGAGGATCTCGCTGCGGAAGGTTACGCCCGCGTCCGGGTCGACGGCGAGGTCCACCGCCTGACCGACCCACCGCAGCTGGAGAAGCAGGTCAAGCACGACATCGACGTCGTCATCGACCGCCTCCAGGTGAAGGAAAGCCAGAAGCAGCGACTCACCGACTCCGTCGAGACGGCTCTGCGCCGCGCGGACGGCGTCGTCGTCATCGAATTCGTCGGCCTCGACGAGGATGATCCGAACCGGCAGCGCCGCTTCTCCGAGAAGATGGCCTGCCCCAACGGCCACGCCCTGCAGCTCGACGAGCTCGAACCGCGCGCCTTCTCCTTCAACTCTCCATTTGGTGCCTGCCCGGCCTGCGACGGCCTGGGCACCAAGCTCGAGGTCGACGAGATGCTCGTCATCCCGGACGAGGATGCGCCGCTGAACAAGGCCATCGCGCCGTGGACGTCCAGCCCGAACGCGCGCTACTTCGACAAGCTCATTACCGCGCTGTCCAAGGAGCTGGACATTGACCCGAGCACCCCGTGGTCGGAGCTGACGAAGGCCGAGCAGAAGGCCGTGTTGAAGGGGCACCCCACCCCGATCAGCGTGAGCTACAAGAACCGCTACGGCCGCCAGCGCCGGTACAACGCACCCTTCGAGGGCGTGATGCCCTTCCTGAAGCGCAAGCTCGACCAGACCGACTCCGACTGGTCCAAGGAGCGCTACCGCAGCTACATGCGCGAGGTGGCGTGCCCGACCTGTAAGGGGGCGCGCCTGAAGCCGGAGGTGCTGGCCGTGACCATCGCCTCAGGGGAGAAGGAGCTGTCCATCGCGGGCGTATCCGACCTCTCCATCGCCGAGGCGAGCGAGTTCCTGGATAACCTCACGCTGAACAAGCGCCAGGAGATGATCGCCGGTGCGGTGCTGCGCGAGACACAGGCGCGGCTGAAGTTCCTGCTGGACGTCGGCCTGGACTACCTGGCCCTGTCCCGTTCGGCGGGCACACTCTCCGGTGGCGAGGCGCAGCGCATCCGCCTGGCGACCCAGATCGGTGCGGGTCTGGCAGGCGTGCTCTACGTGCTGGACGAGCCGTCGATTGGTCTGCACCAGCGGGATAATGCCCGACTGATCAAGACTCTCGAGAACCTCCGCGACCTGGGTAACACCCTGATCGTCGTCGAGCACGACGAGGACACGATCCGTGCGGCGGACTGGCTGGTGGATATTGGCCCGAATGCCGGCGAGTACGGCGGGCATATCGTGTATTCCGGCGAACCGAAGGGCATCACTGATGCCGAGGATTCGCTGACCGGCGATTACCTCGCCGGGCGCCGGGTACTGGCGGTGCCGGAGTCCCGCCGCGAGATCGATAGTGAGCGGATGCTGACGATCCACGGGGCACAGGAAAATAACCTCAAGAAGGTGGACGTGTCGATCCCGCTCGGTGTGATGACCTGCATCACCGGCGTGTCGGGTTCGGGCAAATCTTCCCTCGTCAACGGCATTCTGGCGCGGTCGCTGGCTAATCAGCTCAACGGTGCCCGCCTGGTGCCGGGGCGCCACAAGAAGGTCAGCGGACTCGACCAGCTGGACAAACTCGTGCAGGTCGACCAGAGCCCGATCGGGCGCACCCCGCGCTCCAACCCGGCGACGTACACCGGTGTCTTCGACCGGGTGCGCAAGCTCTTCGCGGAGACCACCGAGGCGAAGGTGCGCGGCTACACGGCCGGGCGTTTCAGCTTCAATGTCAAGGGCGGGCGCTGCGAAGCCTGCCGCGGCGACGGCACGCTGAAGATTGAGATGAACTTCCTTCCGGATGTGTACGTGCCCTGCGAGGTCTGCGACGGTGCCCGGTACAACCGCGAGACGCTCGAGGTGAAGTACAAGGGCAAGAACATCGCCGAGGTGCTCGACATGCCGATCTCCGAGGCCGCGGAGTTCTTCGAGCCGATCACGGCGATCGCGCGTTACCTGAACACACTCGTGGATGTTGGTCTGGGTTACGTGCGCCTCGGCCAGGCGGCCACCACGCTGTCTGGCGGTGAGGCGCAGCGCGTGAAGCTCGCAGCCGAGCTGCAGAAGCGCTCCAACGGGCGGACGATCTACATCCTCGACGAGCCGACCACTGGCCTGCACTTTGAGGACATTCGCAAGCTCATGCTGGTCCTGCAGGGGCTGGTGGACAAGGGCAATACGGTGCTGATCATCGAGCACAACCTGGATGTCATCAAGTCCGCGGACTGGATCATCGACATGGGTCCGGAGGGGGGCTCGGGCGGCGGTACCGTCGTGGCCCAGGGAACCCCGGAGGACGTGGCGAAGGTCTCCGGTTCCCACACCGCGACATACCTCGCGCCCATGTTGCCTGCCTAAGATCTGCGTGCTATATTCATGAGCACTACCGCTTGTCGTGTGTCGACAAGCTGCAAGTGGAGTTCTTTTTCTCCCACCTTAGACCGCCGTCACTGGCTGGGCTCGGGTCCAAAGCGAAGCTTTATGCTCGCAGCCTCTTCCATATGATTGAAGGGGCTTTCATTTGGGCGCTTCGGCGCGGGGGATTTTCTAGGGCTTCACAAGCAGTTGCGGTAAAGATCACTTACTACTGCTACTGAGGAGTTCACATCAGCGCTGAAGCTCGCATCAACGACCGAATTCGAGTCCCCGAGGTCCGACTCGTCGGTCCCAACGGAGAACAGGTCGGCATTGTCAAGACGGACGATGCTCGCAAGCTGGCCTATGAAGCAGACCTCGATCTTGTAGAGGTCGCGCCGAACGCCAAGCCGCCCGTGGCCAAGATCATGGACTACGGCAAGTTCAAGTACGAACAGGCTCAGAAGGCCCGCGAGGCTCGACGTAATCAGCAGCAGACTGTGGTCAAGGAGCAGAAGTTCCGCCCGAAGATCGATGACCACGACTACGAGACCAAGAAGGGCAACGTCGTTCGTTTCCTGGAGAAGGGCTCGAAGGTCAAGGTCACGATCATGTTCCGTGGTCGCGAGCAGTCCCGCCCCGAGCTGGGCTTCCGCCTCCTGGAGCGTCTTGCCGCTGACGTTGAGGAAGTCGGTCAGGTTGAGTCCCGTCCGAAGCAGGACGGTCGCAACATGACGATGGTTCTCGGCCCCGTCCGCAACAAGGGCAAGAAGTAGTCTCAGTAGTTCACAAACGTTGCTAGAGGATTTTCACCAATGAAGCAGAAGACGCACAAGGGTACCGCTAAGCGCATCAAGGTCACCGGTTCCGGCAAGCTCCGTCGCGAGCGCGCCTACCGCCGCCACCTTCTTGAGGGCAAGCCGTCCACCCGCACCCGCCGCCTGAAGGGCACCACCGACGTGTCCGCAGCCGACAACAAGCGCATGAAGCGCCTGCTGGGCAAGGCTTAATTACCTTAAGCCTCCCCCTTTTCTCGAAATACTAAAGAACAACCTGAAGTAAAGGACGTATCACCGTGGCACGTGTCAAGCGCTCTGTGAACGCAAAGAAGAAGCGTCGCGAAGTACTGAATTCCGCGAAGGGCTACCGGGGCCAGCGCTCCCGCCTGTACCGCAAGGCGAAGGAGCAGATGCTCCACTCCAAGACCTACGCCTTCCGCGACCGTCGCGCCCGCAAGGGTGAGTTCCGCAAGCTGTGGATCCAGCGCATCAACGCCGCTGCTCGTCAGAACGACATGACCTACAACCGCCTGATCCAGGGCCTGAAGCTGGCCGAGATCGAGGTCGACCGCAAGGTCCTGGCCGAGCTGGCTGTCTCCGACGCCGCTGCCTTCACCGCACTGTGCGAGGCTGCTAAGGCTGCTCTGCCGGAGGACGTCAACGCACCGGCGGCTTCCTAAAGCCAGCCGAGACGTTCAGCCTCCCACCGCCTTCGACGCGCTCCGCGTCGGGGCGGTTTTTTCATGTCTCCATGGGCTACCGTGCGTGCAAAGCGAGCTGGGTGCGTGGTGGTGGAGCTCCCGAACAGGGGAGAGGCGGGCAGCGGGGCACCACAGTCATCGCCTCGCAACAACCCGACTAGGCTGTGAAGCCATGGAGATGTTCACCGAACGCACGCCCCGCATCGTCAACGCCGCCAAGCTGCACCGAGCCGCCACCCGACGCAAGACCGGTCGCTTCCTCGCCGAGGGGGAGAACGCGGTCACCGCGGCTCTCGCGCGAGGTGAGGTTGTTGACCTGTATGTCACCGAGGCTGCGTGGGAGCGTTTCACCTTCCTTCGGGACGTCACCGGCACCCACGTCCATCTGATCACCGAACGTGCCGCCGACCATCTGTCCGAGACGGTCACCCACACCGGCCTGTTCGCCCTCTGCACGAGCCAGATGGTGGACGACGACGCCCTGATCGCTAGCGCCGTTAAGAACAGCCCGCTGATCGCCGTCCCCGTCGAAACGAATGAACCCGGGAACGCGGGAACCATCATCCGGGTGGCCGATGCCTTCGGCACCGGGGGAGTGCTCTTCGCCGGAAACACCGTGGATCCGCAGGGCGGCAAGGCGGTACGCGCCTCTGCGGGAAGCCTGTTTAACCTCCCGGTCGCCCGCAACACCTCGGTCGTGGAGGTCGTGGACAAGCTCCACGAGGCGGAGTTCCAGATCCTCGCCACCGCAGCGGACGGGGACGTCACCCTCCACGAGGCGGCCGATCCCGCCAATGGCATGCTCGCCCAGCCCACCGCGTGGCTGTTTGGCAACGAGGCGCACGGGCTGGGGGACTGGCTCGACCTCGCGGACATCCGCGTGAGTATCCCGATGCGCGGGCAGGCGGAATCGCTGAACCTCGCCACGGCGGCAAGTGTGTGCCTTTACGAATCCTCCAAAGCACAGATTGCTAAGCTATAGCCTGAAATAGTCGTTGTTACGTGTTGCGAGGAGCCCCCGTTGTCGGAATCCCCAGTGTCGCCTGAGGCTGCTGTAGAAATCTCTGAAGAGTCGATGGGGGCGGCGGCTGAAGCCGCCGAGAAGGCTTTTACCTCCGCGACCAACCTCGAGGAACTCGCCGAGGCCCGCCGTGCCCACCTCGGCGACGACGCTCCGATCCCCGCTGCTCGCCGCTCCCTCGGCTCCCTGCCGAAGGACCAGCGCAAGGATGCCGGCCGCATCGTCAACATGGCACGTGGCCGCGTCGAGAAGCTCTTCGCTCAGGTGAAGGCCGAGCTGGAGGAGAAGCGCAACCAGGAGGCGCTGCGCGCCGAGCGCATCGACGTCACCCAGCCCACCACCCGCGGCCAGGTTGGGGCCCAGCACCCGATCACGATCCTCAACGAGCAGATCGCGGACATCTTCGTCGGCATGGGCTGGGAGATCGCCGACGGCCCAGAGGTCGAGGCGGAGTACTTCAACTTCGACTCCCTGAACTTCATCCCGGACCACCCGGCCCGCACCCTCCAGGACACGTTCCACATTGCACCGCAGGGCTCCCGCCAGGTGCTGCGCACCCACACCTCCCCGGTGCAGATGCGCACCATGCTCTCCCGCGAGGTGCCGATCTACATCGCCTGCCCGGGGCGCGTGTTCCGCACCGACGAGCTGGATGCCACCCACACCCCGGTCTTCCACCAGGTCGAGGGGCTGGCCGTGGATAAGGGCCTGACGATGGCTCACCTCAAGGGCACCCTGGACCACCTCGCGAAGTCCCTGTTCGGCCCGAACACCAAGACCCGTATCCGCCCGAACTACTTCCCGTTCACCGAGCCTTCCGCCGAGGTTGACGTCTGGTTCGAGGACAAGAAGGGCGGCGCCGGTTGGATCGAGTGGGGTGGCTGCGGCATGGTCAACCCCAACGTCCTCATCGCCGCGGGAATCGACCCGGAGGAGTACTCGGGTTTCGCCTTCGGCATGGGCATCGAGCGCACCCTGCAGTTCCGCAATGGTCTGCCTGACATGCGCGACATGGTGGAAGGCGACGTCCGTTTCACCCTGCCATTCGGGGTCCGCGGCTAAGCCCCGCAGTACCCCGCCGCCACAACAACCTCCGCTCCACAACTCTTCTGGCAAAAGGACCTTTTCAAGCACATGTTGATTTCTCAGAACTGGCTCACCCGGATCCTGCAGACCGCGAACCCTAGCTGGTCTGTGGACTCCGAGGAACTCGACGCAGGTTTCGTCCGCGTCGGCTTCGAGACGGAGGGCTACGAGCGCCTCCCGAAGACCGAGGGGCCACTCGTCATCGGCAAGGTGAGCAACATCGAGGAGCTGGAGGGCTTTAAGAAGCCGATCCGCTACTGCGAGATCGCCGTCGGCGAGGCCAACGGCACCGGCGAGCCACAGAACATCATCTGTGGTGCCCGCAACTTCGCCGAGGGCGACTACGTGATCGTCGCCCTGCCGGGCACCGTGCTGCCTGGCCCGTTCGAGATCTCCGCGCGCAAGACCTACGGCAAGATCTCCGAGGGCATGATGTGCTCCGCCTCCGAGCTCGGCCTCTACGACGGCACGAGCCCCGGCATCATCACCGTCTCCGAGGAGGAGATCAAGGCCAACGGTCTCGCCGTCGGCGACGACGCCCGCGGCCTGCTGGGCCTGGATGACACGGTCTTCGAGGTCAACGTCACCCCGGACCGCGGCTACGCACTGTCCGCTCGCGGCCTGGCCCGCGAGCTGGCGTCCTCCTTCGAGCTGCAGTACCGCGACCCGGCGCTCGATCCAGCGGCTGCCGCTCTCGACGACGACCTCTTCGCCGGCATCCCGGGCATCAAGGAAGACATCCTTTCCCTGGAGGTCGAGGAGGATGCGAAGTGCTCCCTCTTCGGTATCCGCAAGGTCGAGGGCATTGACCCGACCGCCGAGTCCCCGCTGTGGCTGCAGCGCGAGCTGATGCTCTGCGGCCAGCGCCCGGTTAACGCCGCCACGGACGTCACGAATTACGTCATGATGCTGCTCGGCCAGCCGATGCACGCCTTCGACGCTGGCAAGATCACCGGCAACCTGCGGGTGCACCGCGCCTCCGAGGGCGACACTCTGACCACCCTGGACGGTGTGGAGCGGACCCTGTCCAGCGAGGACGTCGTCATCTCCGACGACTCTGGCATCCAGTCCCTGGCCGGTGTGATGGGCGGCAGCACCTCCGAGATCTCCGATGAGACCGTCGATGTGCTCTTCGAGGCCGCTCACTGGGACGAGCTCACCGTGGCCCGCACCTGCCGCCGCCACAAGCTCTCCTCTGAGTCCTCCCGCCGCTTCGAGCGCGGTACCGACGCCGCCATCATCGGCAACGCCCTGGACTTCGCGGTCTCGCTGCTCGTCCGCATCGCCGGCGGCAAGGTGGTACACGGCCGCACCATGGTCGGCGAGGTGCCGAGCATGCCGATGATCCAGATGCACACCAACCGTCCGGGCAAGGTTGCGGGCATGATCTACCCGGACGGCACCACGATCGGTCGCCTCCGCGAGGTAGGCTGCACCGTCCGCGAGACCGGCCTGCGCGACGGCCAGGGTGCCCGCCAGATCGAGGTCACCCCGCCGACCTGGCGCCCGGACCTGACCATCCCGGCTGACCTGGTGGAGGAGGTGCTCCGCCTCGAGGGGCTGGAGAACATCCCATCGGTCCTGCCGCACGCACCGGTCGGCCGCGGCCTGACGCCACGCCAGCGCCTGCGCCGCCGCATCGGCCACGCGATGGCCTGGAATGGCTTCGCGGAGATCCTGCCGACGCCGTTCATCGCCAACGATGTCTTCGACGAGTGGGGTCTGGCGGAGGACGATCCGCGCCGCAACGTGGTGAAGGTCCAGAACCCGCTGGAATCCGATCACGCATCCCTGGGCACCACGCTGCTGCCGTCCATGATCGACGCCCTGCGCCGCAACTCCGCACGTGGTCAGAAGGACGTCGCCCTGTTCGGCGTGGAGCAGGTTTCCCTGCCCCGCCTGCCGGAAAGCGGCCGCAAGCCGACCCCGATGCCCGCTGTGACTCAGCGCCCGTCCGAGGCGGAGCTGGACGAGCTGGCTCAGACCCTGCCGGAGCAGCCGCTCTACGTGGCGATGGTCGCCGCCGGCCAGCGCGCTCTGCAGGGCCCGTGGGGTGGCGCGGAGAACTTCGAGGCTCAGGACGCCTTCGAGGCAGCCCGCCTGATCGGGCGTGCGGCTGGTGTGGACGTGGAGTTCCGCAACGCCGAGTTCCTGCCGTGGCACCCGGGCCGCTGTGCGGAGATCCTGGTCGACGGCACCGTGGTGGGGCACGCGGGCGAGCTGCACCCGCAGGTCTGCGAGCGCGCCAACATCCCGGCCCGGAGCATCGCGCTCGAGATCGACCTGGATGCCCTCCCGGTGGAGGAACGCTTCCCGCAGCCCAAGGTGTCTGCCTTCCCGCCGGTCTACCAGGACGTGGCCCTCGTAGTCGACGAGGATCTGCCGGTCGCCGAGGTGCAGAAGGTGCTGCAGGAGGGGGCCGGCGAGCTGCTGGAGAGCATCCGCCTGTTCGACATTTACGAGTCGGATTCGCTCGGCCAGGGCAAGCGTTCGCTGACCTTCTCCCTGAGCTTCCGCGCGACGGACCGCACGCTGACCGAGGATGAGGCATCGGAGGGTCGCCGTGCGGCCATCGACGCCGCCACGGCGAAACTGGGTGCTGAGCTTCGCTCCTAGGGCACAGCTTCGCTCCTAATGTGCAGCTGCGTTCTTAGGGCGCGGCCGTGCTCTGAGGGGAGGGGACCTCTAGAACACACCCCTAATGCAGCCCGCGAGGACCACCCTCGCGGGCTGCATATTTTGCATAAGCGTGTATATATTGCATTTTTCTGTGATCGGGCGCATAATTAAAGAATGAAGAAGATTGCAGTCGCAGGAGCCAGCGGTTACGCGGGCGGGGAAGCCCTCCGCCTGCTGCTCAACCACCCGGGATACGGCGTGGACTTCGAGATCGGAGCCCTCACCGGGGGCTCCAACGCCGGCCAGAACTTCGGGGAACTCGCCCCGGCACTGACCCCCTTGGCGGACCGCACCCTCCAGGAGACCACCCCGGAGCTGCTCGCCGAACACGACATGGCGATCCTCGCTCTCCCGCACGGCGTCTCTGCCACCCTCGTGGAGCAGGGGCTGCCAGAGGACATGAAGATCGTGGACTGCGGTGCGGACTACCGGCTGCGCAACGAGGACCTGTGGGAGCGCTACTACGGCACCCCGCACGCCGGAAGCTGGACCTATGGCATCCCCGAGATGCCCGGCCACCGCGAGGAGATCGCCGCTGCCAACCGCGTCGCCGCTCCCGGTTGCTTCCCAACCGGCGCGACCATCGCCGCTATGCCCGGCATCGCCGCCGGCATGATGGCCCCACAGGTCTCCGTTGTTTCCGTCACCGGCGTCTCGGGGGCGGGTAAGAAGCCCAGCGTGGCCCTGCTCGGTGCCGAGACCATGCAGAACCTCCGCGCCTACGGTGTGATGACCCACCGGCACGCCCCGGAGATCAAGCAGAACCTCCTCGAGCTCGTCCCGGGTGGCGACCAGGGCGACGACGTCCACGTCACCTTCACCCCCGTCCTGGCACCACTCGTGCGCGGCATCCTCACGACCGTCACCGCACCGGCCCGCGGTAGCGCCGCCGACGTCCGACGCGCCTACGAGGACTTCTGTGCAAACGAGCCCTTCCTGCACCTCCTGCCGGAAGGCCAGCAGCCAGAGACCCGCCACGTCGCCGGCACGAACACGGTTCACCTGCAGGTCGCCGTGGACGACGGCATGATCGTCGCCACCTCCGCGATCGACAACCTGACCAAGGGCACCGCGGGCGCTGCCGTCCAGTGCCTCAACCTGATGAACGGTTGGGACGAGACCGCAGGCCTGCCGACCATCGCCGCGACCTAACTCAGCGACAACCTAACGCAGCAGCGTCTTAATACAGCGCCGTCGTAACACAGCGCCGTTCCACACGCCGAACAACACACCCACCGCAACAACCCCTTTGAAGAAGTAGAAGAAGAGCACTCAGTGAGCACCCAGCCTGAACACCACAACCCACAAGCCGGTCAGCGCACCGGAGTCACCGCCCCGGCTGGCTTCCGCGCCGCCGGCGTCACCGCGGGCATCAAGCCCTCCGGCAACCCGGACATGGCCCTCCTGGTCAACGACGGCCCCGACTACCACGCCGCCGCGTTGTTCACCCGCAACCAGATCAAGGCCGCGCCTGTCCAGCTGACCAAGTCGCTGCACAACGGAACTTTCCGCGCAGCCGTCATCAACGCCGGCAACGCGAATGCCTGCACGGGGGAGCAGGGCATCGCGGACGCGAAGCGCACCGGGGAGCTCGTCGGCAGCGCGCTCGGCATCGACGCCGCGGACGTGGCCGTATGCTCCACCGGCCTGATCGGCGACCTGCTGCCGATGGACAAGATCGAGGCGGGAGTCGGGGCGCTGGCCTCCGAGCTCTCCACCGACCTCGAGGCCGGCACCAAGGCCGCCGAGGCGATCATGACCACGGATACCGTCATCAAGCAGGCGGCCTACGAGGGTGATGGCTGGAGCATCGGCGCGATGGCCAAGGGCGTGGGAATGATGGCCCCATCCCTGGCCACGATGCTGGTCTTCCTCACCACCGACGCCAAGCTGCCCAGCGCAGAGGCCGCCCAGGAGGCGTTGGGGGCGGCCAGCGGGGTCACCTTCGACTGCATCGACGTGGACGGCTCCACTTCCACCAACGACACCCTCATCATGCTCGCCAACGGTGCCTCCGGTGTGGAGCCGGACGCCGCTGAGTTCGCCCGCGCGGTCCACGAGGTGTGCCTCGACCTCACCCGCCAGCTGCAGGGTGATGCCGAGGGCGTGACCAAGAAGGTCGCGATCACCGTCACCGGCGCCGCTACGGACGAGGAGGCCAAGGCCGCCGCGCGCGTCATCGGCCGCGACAACCTCTTCAAGTGCGCGATGTTCGGCTCCGACCCGAACTGGGGCCGCGTGCTCGCCGCCGTCGGCATGGCCCCGGTGACCATGGACCCGAGCAAGATTCGGGTGTCCTTCAACGGCCACGACGTCTGCGTCGACGCCGCCGGAACCCCGAACGCCCGCGAGGTTGATCTCTCGGGTGAGGACATCGACGTCGAGGTCAACCTCGCCAGTGGTGACGGCACGGCTACCGTCTGGACCACCGACCTGTCCTACTCCTACGTCGAGATCAACTCCGAGTACTCCAGCTAAGCGCCAGCGGTAACCCAAGGATTCACCATGCCGAAGATTCACGACTCCTCCTGCACCAGCGGGCTCACCCCGTCGCAGCGCTCCCACGTGCTGGCCGAGGCCCTGCCATGGCTGCTGCACTACCGCGACAAGATCGTGGTGGTGAAGTACGGCGGCAACGCCATGATCGACGACGAGCTCAAGCGTGCCTTCGCCGCTGACATGGTTTTCCTCCGCGCGGTCGGCGCGCGCCCCGTCGTTGTGCACGGCGGCGGGCCACAGATCAACACGATGCTCGACAAGGTCGGCCTGGAAGGGGAGTTCCGCGGCGGCTTCCGCGTCACGTCGCCGGAGGTCATGGAGTACGTGCGCATGGTGCTCTTCGGCAAGGTCGGCCGCGAGCTGGTCGGGCTCATCAACGAGCACGGCCCCTACGCGGTGGGAGCCTCCGGCGAGGACGCCGGGCTGTTCACCGCCGAGAAGTTCCAGCCCGAGATCGACGGGGAGCTGGTGGACATCGGCCGGGTCGGCAACATCACCGACGTCGACCCCACCAGCCTGTTCGACCTCATCGATGCCGGTCGCATCCCGGTGGTTTCCACGATTGCCCCGGACGACGACGGCCTGGTCTACAACATCAATGCCGACACCGCCGCTGGTGCGCTGGCGGGGGCCCTGGATGCCGAGCGCCTCGTCATGCTCACCAACGTGCCGGGCCTCTACACGGACTGGCCGAACCGGGATTCGCTGGTCTCCAGCCTGACCCCGGAGGAGCTGGAGGAGCTCCTCCCGACCCTGGATAGCGGCATGATCCCGAAGATGACCGCCTGCCTGGACGCCATCCGCAACGGCGCGAAGGCCGCCCACGTCATCGATGGGCGCGTCCCACACTCGGTGATCCTCGAGTTGATGACCGAAGGCGGTATCGGCACGATGATCGCCGCCGAGTCCTACGAGCACTAAAAACCAGCAGCAAGAAACTTCCGACGCACAACCCGAAGGATCAAGGCGATGAGCAACACTGAATCTCAAGCCACTCCCGCCACGGAAGCCACCTGGCAGGACCGCTGGCAGCACACGCTGATGGACACCTACGGCACCCCGGCGCTCAACCTCGTCAAGGGGCAGGGCAGCTACGTCTGGGATAGCGAGGGCAAGAAGTACCTCGACCTGCTCTCCGGCATCGCGGTCAACGCCCTGGGGCACGCCCACCCCGCGATCGTCGAGGCCGTGACCACCCAGCTGCAGACCCTGGGGCACACCTCGAACGTCTTCGCCCACCCGCAGGTCATCGAGCTCGCGGGGAAGGTGACCTCGCTGGTCGGCACCGAGGAAGCTGCGGACGCCCGCGTGTTCTTCTGCAACTCCGGCGCCGAGGCCAACGAAGCCGCGTTCAAGATCGCGCGCGCGACCGGGCGGCCGAAGATCTTGGCCGCCGAGCGGGGCTTCCACGGGCGCACGATGGGGTCCCTGGCGCTGACCGGCCAGCCGGATAAGCGCAAGCCCTTCGAACCGATGCCAGCGGGCGTGGAGTACTACCCCTACGGCGACCTCGACGCCGTCGACGCCATGGCCGACGAGAACACCGCAGCCATCTTCCTGGAAGCCATCCAGGGCGAGACCGGCGTGATCCCCGCCCCGGAGGGCTTCCTCGCCGGGCTGCGTCGCATCTGCGACGAGCGCGGGATCCTCTTCATTGTCGACGAGGTCCAGGCGGGGATGGGCCGCACCGGCGCCTGGTTTGGTTTCCAGTCCGATGGTTCCGGCGTTGTTCCGGACGTCATCACCATGGCCAAGGGCCTGGGTGGCGGGCTCCCGATCGGCGCCTGCCTGGCCATGCCCCGGGCCCAGCTGCTGGCCAAGGGCATGCACGGCACCACCTTCGGCGGCAACCCGGTGGTCTGCGCCGCGGCTAATGCCGTGATCGATGAGATCAAGGAACAGAACCTGCTGGAGAACGTGCGACAGGTCGGGGCGCAGCTGGTCGCTGCCCTGCAGGACCACCCGCGGGTCACCGAGATCCGCGGCCGCGGCCTGATGCTGGGGGTCGTTCTGGACACCCCGTGCGAGCTCGACCCCGCGAACTACGGAATCCTGCTGAACAAGCCCTCGCCGGAGGTGCTGCGCATCGTGCCGCCGCTGAACCTGAGCCCCGCCGAGGCCGATGAGGCAGCGTCGAAGATCACCGCGATGCTCGACGACCTTCCGAACCCAACCGAGACGTCGACCACAGAAAGCTAGAAATGACCCTCGCAGAAAAGAACACCACGCCCCTGCGCCACATGCTGGCGGACGACGACCTCACCCCGGCCGAACAGGCGCAGGTCCTGGACCTGGCGGAGAAGGTGAAGGCCGACCGCTACGGCAACCCCTTCCGCAATATCCTGGAGCGCCAGTCCGTGGCGGTGCTGTTCGACAAGACCTCCACCCGCACCCGCTTCTCCTTCAGCGCCGGGATCACCGAGCTGGGCGGCAGCCCGATCGTCGTGGACTCCGGTAGTTCCCAGATGGGCAAGGGGGAGACTTTCCAGGACACCGGTGCGGTGCTCTCGCGGTTCGCCAGCATGATCGTGTGGCGCACCGGTGCGCACAGCAACCTCGCGGAGATGGCCGAGACCGCGACGGTGCCGATCATCAACTCCCTCTCCGATGATTTCCACCCCTGCCAGATCCTCGCGGACCTGCAGACCATCCGGGAGAAGAAGGGCGAGCTGGCCGGGTTGAAGGCCATCTACTTCGGCGACGGCGCCAACAACATGGCCAACAGCTACATGCTCGGCTTCGCCACCGCAGGCATCGACATCACGGTCTGCGCCCCGGAGGGCTTCCAGCCAGAGGCGGAGTTCGTGGAGCGGGCGAAGAAGCGGGCCGCGGAGACCGGAGCCACCGTTACCGTGACGGATGAGGTCACCGCTGCGGACGCCGACGTCGTCATCACGGACACGTGGGTGTCCATGGGCCAGGACCCGAACGTCGACCGCAGCGCCCTGCGCGCCTACCAGGTCAACGAGGAGCTCATGGCGGAGGCGAAGGAGGACGCGATCTTCCTGCACTGCCTGCCCGCCTACCGCGGCAACGAGGTCACCGCCGAGGTTATCGACGGCGAGCAGTCGGTGGTCTTCGACGAGGCCGAAAACCGCCTGCACGCGCAAAAGGCGCTGATGGTATGGCTGCTCCGTTAGACCGGCCGGCCGCGCCGTCGAAGTCCGCCCGGCAGGCGGCCATCGCACGGGTGATCGGCCAGCACCAGGTGGCGAACCAGCGCGAGCTGCTCGACATCCTGCACACCATGGATATCGAGATCACGCAGGCCACGCTCTCCCGGGACCTCGTGGACCTGGGAGCCCGCAAGGTGCGCACCGACGGCAAGTCCCACTACACCCTGGCCGAAGCCATGGTGGGGGACGGGCCAGCGCACCTGCGCCGGGTGCTTTCCGAGCTGCTGGTCGCCCACGACGATTCTGGCAACATCGCGGTGCTGCGCACCCCGCCGGGGGCGGCTCAATACCTGGCCAGCGTCCTCGACCGCTCGGAACTGCCGCAGACGGTGGGTACCATCGCGGGTGATGACACGGTCTTCGTGCTCGCCCGCGAGGGGCACAGTGGGGCCCAGGTTGCGGAGTATTTCGCGGAGCTGGCCCGCGGCTAGCAACCGTGCCAGCAAGCCGGTGGGCAAGCGGCCATCCAGAATGGGCGCCACTAGCCCGCGCCGGATGCTCAACAAAAAATCTGAACAACTAGAATCTTTAAAAGAAGAACAGAAAACGGGGAAAGGAAACCTCAATGAAGGATCGCGTCGTACTCGCATACTCCGGTGGCCTGGACACCACCGTCGCCATCAGCTGGATCGCCAAGGAGCGCAATGCTGAGGTCATCGCCGTGTCCATCGACCTGGGCCAGGGTGGCGAGGACATGGAGACCGTCCGCCAGCGCGCGCTCGGCGCCGGCGCTGTGGAGTCCATCGTCGTGGACGCCCGCGACGAGTTCGCCAACGACTACTGCCTGCCGACCATCAAGGCCAACGGTCTGTACATGAAGGAGTACCCGCTGGTCTCCGCGATCTCCCGCCCACTGATCGTCAAGCACATGGCCGAGGCTGCCAAGGAGCACAACGGCACTGCCGTCGCCCACGGCTGCACCGGTAAGGGCAACGACCAGGTCCGCTTCGAGGTCGGCTTCGCCAACACCGCACCGGAGCTGGAGATCATCGCCCCGGCCCGCGACTACGCCTGGACCCGCGACAAGGCCATCGCCTTCGCCGAGGAAAACGACATCCCGATCGAGCAGTCCAAGTCCTCCCCGTTCTCCATCGACCAGAACGTCTGGGGCCGCGCGGTTGAGACCGGCTACCTGGAGGACCTGTGGAACGCCCCGACCAAGGACGTCTACGCCTACACCGAGGACCCGGCCCTGGGCCAGGCCCCGGATGAGGTCATCATCTCCTTCGAGTCCGGTGTGCCGGTGGCCATCGACGGCCGCAAGGTCACCGTCCTGGAGGCCATCGAGGAGCTCAACCGCCGCGCTGGTGCGCAGGGTGTGGGCCGCCTGGACATGGTCGAGGACCGCCTGGTGGGCATCAAGTCCCGCGAGATCTACGAGGCTCCGGGCGCGATGACCCTCATCCGCGCGCACGAGGCCATGGAGGCCGTGACCATCGAGCGCGAGCTGGCCCGCTACAAGCGCGGCATCGACGCCGAGTGGTCCGACCTGGTCTACGACGGCCTGTGGTTCTCCCCGCTGAAGCGCTCCCTGGATGCCTTCATCGAGGAGTCCCAGGAGCACGTCACCGGCGACATTCGCCTGGTGCTGCACGCCGGCAACATCATCATCAATGGCCGCCGTTCCGACCACTCCCTCTACGACTTCAACCTGGCCACCTACGACGAGGGCGATAGCTTCGACCAGTCCCTGGCCAAGGGCTTCGTGGAGCTGCACGGCCTGTCCTCCAAGATCGCCGCTAAGCGCGATATGGGCATTCTGTAATAGCCCCTTCCTGGCGGGCGGTCCCGTTCGTGGGGCTGCCCGCCGTTAGTTTCTTTAAGACCGACTTTCTTTCACGACGTCACTCACGGAGAGGAATCCTTCAATGGCAGATCACGGTGCGTCCAATCCCGGTGCGCTGGACAAGCACGGCACGAACGAGGGCGCGCTCTGGGGCGGCCGCTTTTCCGGCGGCCCTTCGGAGGCCATGTTCGCGCTGTCTGTGTCCACCCACTTCGACTGGGTGCTCGCCCCCTATGACGTGCTCGCCTCGAAGGCGCACGCGAAGGTGCTGAATCGGGCCGGGCTCCTCTCCGACGCCGACCTGGAGACCATGCTGAACGGGCTGGACCAGCTGGGTCGGGACGTCGCGGATGGTTCCTTCGTCCCCGCACCCTCCGACGAGGACGTCCACGGCGCGATGGAGCGCGGCCTGATCGACCGGGTCGGCCCGGAGGTCGGCGGTCGCCTGCGCGCGGGACGTTCCCGCAATGACCAGGTGGCTGCGATGTTCCGCATGTGGATCCGCGACGCGATCCGCGACATCGCCGTCCAGGTCACCGAGCTGATCGACGCGCTCGCTGCCCAGGCGAAGGCTCACCCGGAGGCGATCATGCCGGGTAAGACGCACTCCCAGGCTGCCCAGCCGATCCTGCTGGCCCACTCGCTGCTGGCGCACGCCCAGCCGCTGCTGCGCGATATTCAGCGCCTGCAGGACCTGGATAAGCGCCTGGCTGTCTCGCCTTATGGCTCGGGCGCGCTGGCTGGTTCCTCGCTGAAGCTGGACCCGGAGGCCATCGCCGAAGAGCTCGGTTTCGACTCCGCGGCGGATAACTCCCTGGACGGTACTTCCTCCCGCGACTTCGCCTCCGAGACAGCATTCGTGCTCGCGCAGATCGCGGTGGACATGTCCCGCCTGGCCGAGGAGATCATCTACTGGTGCACCCCGGAGTACGGCTACGTCACGCTCTCTGATTCCTGGTCCACCGGCTCCTCGATCATGCCGCAGAAGAAGAACCCAGATGTGCCTGAGCTCGTGCGTGGCAAGACGGGTCGGTTGATCGGTAACCTCTCTGGTCTTATGGCCACCCTTAAGGGCCTGCCGCTGGCGTACAACCGCGACCTGCAGGAGGACAAGGAGCCGATCGTCGACTCGGTCGCGCAGCTCAATCTGCTGCTGCCGGCGATGACTGGCCTGGTATCCACCCTGACCTTCCACGAGGACCGCATGCGCGAGCTCGCCCCGGCGGGCTTCACGCTCGCGACGGACTTGGCGGAGTGGATGGTGCGCCAGGGCGTGCCGTTCCGGGAGGCTCACGAGGCCTCGGGTTCCTGCGTTCGTATCGCGGAGTCCCGCGGCGTGGACCTCATCGACCTCACCGATGAGGAGCTCGCCTCCGTGGATTCCCGGCTCACCCCGAAAGTCCGCGAGGTGCTCACCATCGACGGCGCGGTGGCGTCCCGGTCGACCCGCGGCGGCACCGCCGGTGTCCGGGTCGCCGAGCAGCGGGAGCGCGTCGAGAAGCTCTCCGGCGAGCTGCGCGGGTGGGCGGAAACGCCGGTCCGCGGCTAAGGAAAGAGCCTCGCGGGGTTTAGCCCCGCACCCCTCCGGGCAGGTTGTGCAGCGTGATTCCATACTCGCTGGCAACCTGCCCGTATTTTTCCACGAAGTGCTGGCTGCGTACTCCGGAGGCACAGTAGACCACCGCGTCGGTGCCCTGGTGGCGGGCGAAGGCCTCGGCCACTGCGGGGGAGGCAACGTCCAGGGTGCCAGCGGGATCCGCGAGCGCGGACATCGCCAGGTGCTCGTCTGCGCCCTGCTCGCCGATGAATCCCGGCTGGGCGAGGAGCGTTTCGTGGTACTCGCGCACGTCCACCGTAAAGGCCTTGCCGGTGCGGACGAGCTCGTGCAGCGCGGCGTTGCCCGGCGCCTGCGCCGGGTGGGATCCTGGGTCCTGGTCTGGCGTGGTGTGCGAGGCCTCCGGTGACTGGACTGCGCAGGCGGTAGTGGAGGCTGCGGTGTCGTCTCTGGGGGAGAGGGCCGCGACCGGCTGGCGGCTCGGGTCGGGCGCGATGCGGAAGCTCTGGGTCCGCGCTGTCAGCGCGTCGTAGCTAACAACCGTGCCGAGCAGTGGCTGACCGACCCCGGTGACCCACTTGATGGCCTCCGTGGCCGCCAGCGCGCCCATCACCGCGGTGGTCGCACCCAACACGCCGGCGCTCGCGCAGTCGGGGATCGAATCTCCGCTGGGCTTCTCTGGGAACAGATCCCGCAGCCCGATGCCGCGTTCACCGCTGGCGGTGGAGTTGAACACCGAGATCTGCCCGGCGAAACGCAGGACCGTGGTCCAGACCAGGGGAGTACCGGAGATTTCGGCGGCGTCGGCCACCAGAAACTTCGTGTCGAAGTTATCGGAGCCGTCGATGACCAGATCGACCTGCCGGAAAGCCTCGACGATATTGTTCGCGTCCAGGCGGTACTGGTGGGTTTCGACCTCAATATCCGGCTGGATGCGCTTCAAGGCGTCGGTGGCCGCATCCACCTTCGCCCGGCCGACGTCCTCGGCAGAGAACAGGATCTGGCGGTGCAGGTTGGTCACGTCCACCGTGTCGTCGTCATAGAGCACGATCGTGCCCACCCCGGCCGAAGCCAGGGACTGCATCGCGGGGCAACCTAATCCGCCGGCCCCAACGACGAGCACGCGGGCATCGTGCAGCCGCTGCTGCTCGGCGGGCCCGAAGCCCGGCAGGTTCAGGTGGCGGGCGGTGCGCCGTTGTTCCCGGTAGGGCAGGGAGACGAAATCCCCGGCGGGGAAGGCCTGCTCGGTTCCCGCTGTGTGCGGGGAAGAAGTGTGTGTGCTTTCAGCCACGCTTAGAGCACCTCCTCAGCCCAGTCCTCGTCCCAGGACGCCAGGCCCTCGAAGCTGGAGCTGGCCAGCGCGCCCTCCGCGTGGGTACGCTGCGGGATGCGTCCCGCCACAGCGGCCAGGCGGCCGGCCTCGACGGCGTGCTTCATGGCGGTGGCCATAGCGACCGGGTCCTGGCAGCGGTTGACGGCGCTGGCGAGCAGCACGCCGCTGCAGCCGAGCTCCATGGCCAGCGCGGCATCCGATGCGGTGCCCACCCCGGCGTCCAGCAGCACCGGGACCGAGGCGCGGGCGCAGATCAGTTCGATATTGTGCGGGTTGAGGATGCCCAGCCCAGTGCCGATCGGGGAGCCCAGCGGCATCACGGCCGCCGCTCCGGCATCCTCCAGTCGCTTGGCGACCACGGGGTCGTCGCTGGTGTAGGCCAGCACCTCGAAGCCTTCGGCGACCAGCATTTCGCAGGTGTCCACCAGCTCCACCACGTCGGGCAGGAGTGTGCGGTCGTCGGCGATGAGCTCCAGCTTCACCCAGTTGGTGCCCAGCGCCTCGCGGGCGAGCTGGGCGGTGAGGATCGCATCCTTAGCAGCCCGGCAGCCCGCTGTATTCGGCAGGACGTCGATGCCCAGGCGGTTCAACAGCCCGAAGACGCTCTCGCCTCCCGCAGCGCCGTTCGGAGCTCCAGCGGTGCCAGCGTTCTTGCCTGCCCGGAAGCGGCGCATGGCCACGGTGGTCAGCTGGGTACCGCTTGCCACCAGGGCTTTCTCGAGCAGCGTCTGGCTGGTCGCCCCGCCGGTGCCCATGATCAGGTGCGAGTCGAACTTCTTACCTGCGATTTCAAGCATCTATGCCTTCTTCTGTGTGTGTCGGTGCCGTCGTTCCAGGGGCTTCGTGGCTGGCTCAGCCGAGCGAGCGGGAAACGGCTAGCCTTAGCCGCCCTGCACTGCGACGAGGATGTCGATCTCGTCGCCGTCGGCCACCCCGCGGTTCTCCCACTGACTGCGTGGCACGACTGCTTGGTTCAGCGCGATCGCGATGCCCGTGGCATCCTTCTCGCCGGTCTCGTTGGCGACGACGTCGGCGATCGTGAGTCCCGCCTTGCCCTGGCGCTCTTCCTGGTTCACCGTGTAATTCATTCTCAACGTCCTCTCGCTCGTTTTTCTCCGGGAGTTCTTTTGCCCATTATCTCCCAGTCGCGTGCCACTGGCTCAGTGCGTCTCGGTCGCGAAGCGGTCCCAGCGGCACGCCTTGAGGCTCACCCCGGCCGCCTTTGCGGCCTCGCCCAACGCCACATCGCCATCACCAGCGGTGAGCCCCAGGTGTGCCGTCACCTTAGCGCCCAGTGCAGACAATAAGATTCCGTGCCGGAAGTAGCCCGCGGAGATCACCACATTCCCGCTGGTCTTGCCGATCAAGGGTAGGTCGTCGGGCGTGCCTGGGCGTTCCCCAGCAAGGGCTTCGATGAACTCGCAGTCCTCGATTCCCGGCACCACGCGGATAGCGTCGCGCAGCAGCGTGTAGACCCCGTCGGCAGCGGGTGCCCGGCGTTCGTCCTCCCGTGTCGTCGCGCCCACGGCGATCGTGCCGTCGGTGCGGGGGATGACGTAGATCGGTCGGTCCTCGAAGAACCCCCGGATCACGCGCTCCACCGGGGCGGGCCTGCCTTCGGCCACGCCGAGGCGGATCAGGTCCCCGCGCACGGGCCGCACCGGCAGCGTAGGGGCGCCCTCGAGCGTTGCTGCCCCCACGCCGTTACAGACGTAGACGCTCCCGCTCACGTCCACTGCCGTGTCGTCGGCGAGACGCACTGCGGTGCACCTGCTGGCTTGTTCTGCGTTGCCGAGGTCGGTGTGAGCCCCCGCCGCATCGCTGCCGTGCACCAGCCCGGTCGCTTCCTGCTCCAGGAAGGCCGCGCCCTTCTTTTTCAGGACGTCGACGGCCGCAGCGCAGTACAACCGGGGGTTGACTTGATGGTCGCCGGGGATCTCCACGGCGCCAGCGAGCTGCGGGTGCAGTCCAGGTTCAAGCTTGCGGGCTTGACGCACGGGCAGTCGGGTGGCCGTCATCCCGTGGGATCGCTGGTGTTCCAGCAATTCAGCGAGGTGGGTGGCGTCGGCGCGGTCAGCAGCGACGACGAGCGTGGATTCCTCTCGGTAGCCGGTGGGCAAATCGGTGACGGACTCGACAGCTTCGCGCAGCGCCGGCCACAGCTCGGCGGCGCGGATCATCAGGGGGTAGAGCTCCTCCTGCCCGTACTGCACCTCGGCGACGGGGGCAAGCATGCCACCCGCGACCCACGAGGCACCGCTGATCGGTGCTGGGTCGATGATCGCGATGTCTGCGGCGGGCACCCCGGCTTGGGTTAGTTCCACGGCGGTGCTGAGACCAATGATCCCGGCGCCGATAATCACATGCTCGTAGCTGCTCAAGGTCTTGTTCTTTCTAGTGGTGCGCTCGCGCCACGAATTGGGTGGGCTGCGGAACTGCGACCCACGGTCTGCGGTATTGATTCTCGGATAATGGGCAAGGTATGCGTCCGCCTCATGTGCGGTTGAGGTAGCCGGTTCGGATCTGCCAGCTGCGCAGCAGCGCGGCGGCCACCGCGATGGCGGACAAAACGGCGAAGGGGAGCGAAGGGCCCACTCGTGGCTCAAGAACCTGCATCAGCGGTGGCAGGGCGAAGCCCACGTAGGTCGCGACGTAGTAGGCCCCGAGGATACGGCCACGGTGGGAGGCCGGGGAGTAGGCGTTGACGTCCAGCAGACCGTCGCGCAGGCACAGGCCATAGCCGAGCCCGAGCAGCACGGTGGCCAGGAAGAACAGCGGCAGCGAGGGAGCCGCGCCACCGAGGGCGACGACGAGGAAGCCGGCCCCTGCGCACAGGATCCCGACGATCCCGGAGCACGGACCCCAGGCCCAGCGGCGCCCTGCCGCCTGGACCGCCAGTCCTGTGCCGAAGCCGACCGCTGCCGCGATGCCAGGCAGGAACACCCCGGTCTCGAAGTACTCGGCCACCCGCGCGGCAAGCCCCACGAAGGCGGTGGTGATCGCCGCGAAAACCCACATCGCCACCGGCACCGAGGTCGCCAGCGCCTTGCGGGGCGAGGCGCTCGGATCAACCTGCGGATCCTCCGCCACTGCCAGGATCTGGCGGGGCATGTCACCAGTGCGCAGTGAGAACACCACGGCCGCGAGCGAGGCGATGATGCTCAGCACAAAAGGCAGCCAGAGTGGCGAGAATGCGAACTCGGCGAGCCCGGAGATCACCGGCCCCAGCGCGAAGCCGGAGGTGAGAACGATACCGGCCAGCGTGGAGCCCGCGGGCCCATTCAGCCGCGCAGCCCACGCGGTGCCCGCGCTAACCACCAGGCCCACGCCCAGCCCCACGATGAAGCGGCCAGTGAGTAGCCCAGGCGCTCCGTGGAAGAGCATGAGGATGCTATTGCCAACCACCGCGATGAGCGATCCCGCCAATGCCACCAGGCGCCCGCCGAAGCGGTCGGCCAGCGCACCGCCGATGAGGAGGCTCGGCACCAAACCCAGCGCGTAGATCCCATAGGCGCCGTTGACCAGCAGCGGGGACAAGTTGAGCTGCTCCCGCAGCGCCACGAGTACGGACGCGAAGTGATTCGCCGACCAGCCCGCGGTGAGCAGGAGGGCTGCGACGCTGATAAAAACTCTCCGCGCGCTCGTTCCGGGTGTGCTCATAGGCCCTATCTAACGCTCGTTGGCCCCCGAAAACTGGGAAACCACGCTCTCGGCATAGGCCTTCGGGTCCTCGGCTTGCATGATTCCGCGGACGATCGCCAACCCGGCCACACCGGTGGCAGCCAGTTCTGTGGCGTCCTCGGCCCGGACGTCACCGATCGCGACGACCGGCACTGCGGAGGCAGCGACGAGCGCAGGGTAGCCCGCCAGCCCGAGCGGCTCGCGGCCCGAGTTCTTCGTCGGGGTGGGGCGGAAGGGGCCAGCGCCGATGTAGTCGATGACGTCGGCGTAGCCATTCGCTCCCTCCACCAGTTCCAGGGTGCCGGTGGTCAGCCCGATGATCGCGTTTTCGCCCAGCACAGCGCGCGCCAGTCGCGGGTCGAGGTCATCCTGCCCGATATGCGCGCCGTGGATGTTGTGCTCCGCCATCAGGGCAGCGGCGACGTCCACGCGGTCGTCGATGAGGACCACCGCGTTCGGATTCGCGTCGGCCACGGCCGCTGCGACCTTGATGGAGAGCTCCGTGAGCTGACGGACGGTGATCGGCTTGCTGCGGACCTGGATCACCCCAGCACCACCGGCCGCTGCCTCGGCAGCGATGCGGGTGATCTCCCCGCATTCCTCTTCCCAGTCGAGATCCGGGATGCGGCCGGTGACGAAGTAGCAGGTCAACGCCCGGGGGTCCAGTGTCCGGGGGTTGGCTACCTGCCCACCCACACCTGTGCCGCCAGCCTGGCGACCGTCATCGTTGCTAGCTGTGCTGGACACTCGCATCTTCCTCCAAGTAAATCTGCCCGCCGCGTTCCAGGAACTCCGCGGACTTCTCATCCATGCCGGCCTCGACGGCAGCCAGGACGTCAGGGTCGGCGTGTGCTGCATCCTTGGGCTGACCGATGCTTGGCAGACCCAGGTCAGCGGCCATCTTGTCGCCGAACTCGTCGCGAATGTCCTGGCTGATGCGCATGGAGCAGAACTTCGGCCCACACATCGAGCAGAAGTGAGCCGTCTTCGCAGGCTCCGCCGGCAGCGTCTCGTCGTGGTACGCCTGCGCGGTATCCGGGTCCAGCGAGAGCGCGAACTGGTCGTGCCAGCGGAACTCGAAGCGGGCCTTGCTCATGGCGTCGTCCCACTCGTGGGCGCCCGGGTGACCCTTGGCCACGTCCGCGGCGTGCGCGGCGAGCTTGTAGGTAATCACGCCGGTCTTCACATCGTCCTTATTCGGCAGTCCCAGGTGCTCCTTTGGGGTGACGTAGCACAGCATCGCGGTGCCACCGGCGGCGATATTCGCCGCGCCGATCGCGGAGGTGATGTGGTCATAACCCGGTGCGATATCCGTGACCAGCGGCCCAAGGGTATAGAACGGCGCGCCACCGCACCACTCCTCTTCCTTCTCGTTGTTGAGCTGGATCTTGTTCAGCGGAACGTGCCCAGGGCCTTCGATCATGACCTGGACGTCGTAATCCCAGGCGCGGTTGCACAGCTCGCCGATGGTCTTCAGCTCAGCGAACTGGGCGGTGTCGTTGGCATCGGCGATGGAGCCCGGCCGCAGACCGTCACCCAAAGAGAACGCGACGTCGTAGGCCGCGAAGATCTCGCACAGCTCGTCGAAGTTCTCGTAGAGGAAGGACTCCTTGTGGTGGGCCAGGCACCAACCCGCCATGATCGACCCGCCACGGGAAACGATGCCGGTGACGCGCTTGGAAGTCAGCGGCACGAAGGGCAGGCGCACACCAGCGTGGACGGTCATGTAGTCCACGCCCTGCTCAGCCTGCTCGACGACGGTGTCGCGGAAGATCTCCCAGGTGAGGTCCTCGGCCACGCCACCCACCTTCTCCAGCGCCTGGTAGATCGGCACGGTGCCGATCGGAACCGGGGAGTTGCGCAGGATCCATTCGCGGGTGGTGTGGATGTCGTTACCGGTGGACAGATCCATCACGGTGTCCGCGCCCCAACGCGTGGCCCAGCGCAGCTTGTCCACCTCCTCGCGGATGGAGCTGGTGACCGCGGAGTTGCCGATGTTGGCGTTGATCTTGGTGAGGAACTGGTTACCGATAATCATCGGTTCGGATTCCGGGTGGTTGACGTTGTTCGGGATGATCGCCCGGCCGGAGGCCACCGCCGCGCGCACCTTCTCGACGTCGCAGTTCTCGCGCAGTGCGACGAACTCCATCTCGCGGGTGACCTCCCCGCGGCGGGCGTAGGCCATCTGGGTCACGCGCTGGCCCTGCTTGGCGCGCAGTGGTGCTCGCTTCTCGCCGCGCCACTCCTCGCTGGCTGCGCCGCGCTTGGCTGCCCGGGTGCCGTCGTCCAGCAGGTTGCGCTTCCGGCCCTCGTATTCTTCGACATCGCCGCGGTCGCGGATCCACTCGTTGCGCAGCGCAGGCAGGCCCACCTCCGGCTCCGCGTAGGGGCCACGGGTGCGGTAGATCTTGACCGGCTCGTTGGGGCCGGTGGGGGAATCGTCCAGGTCGATCGCGGTCTGCGGTACCTCGAGACCATTGACCCGCAGGGGTGCGTAGCGGTGCTTCGGGTGAATTTCGGACGCGTAAATATCTACGTTTTGCGCGCTCATGAAGAGCTCCTCCAACTTCCTTCGCTGGTGCTAACCAGACAGGTTCAGACGGTTCCGCGCTGGCGTGCGCGATCTCAGCCCCAGCCACCTCAGGGGCACCCGTATTTCGGTACGAAACCAACCATAGCGAACGCTTCGGACACGCAAATAATGAATGAATGCGGGCCCGAAATTGAGGGGAGGGCGGCGTCCTAAAACAACAGCAATGAACACAGGGGAGAGGGCAGAAAGCGGGTAGGGGTAGCCAAGCGAACGGGAGGAAAAGATGTCGCTACAATGAGACGCATGATTGATCCGAAGCTTCTGGAGATCCTCGCCTGCCCGCAAGACAAGCAGCCGCTGGAGGATCACGGCGACTATCTGGTGAACCCGCGGCTGGGACGTGCCTATCCGGTCTCCGATGGCATCCCGGTTCTGCTCACCGATGAGGCGGTCGACTGGCCGCTGGCAGAAGCTTAAAAACGATCACACATCTTTGACTGAGGAAAGACATGTCTAACGAGACGATTCAAAACTCCAACCTGGTTGACGAGCTGCAGTGGCGCGGGCTGATCGCCGACTCCACCGACCTGGACGAGCTCCGCGAGCAGCTGAAGAACCCGACCGCGGTCTACTGCGGCTTCGACCCGACGGGCGATTCCCTCCACGCCGGCCACCTCGTGCCGCTGCTCCTGCTGCGTCGCTTCCAGCTGGCCGGGCACAAGGCTTTCGCCCTGGCGGGTGGTGCCACCGGCATGATCGGCGACCCGCGCGACGTGGGCGAGCGCTCCATGCTGACCGAGGAGCAGGTTGCCGAGAACGTGGAGCACATCAAGAAGCAGCTGCGCGCTTTCCTCCTCTTCGAGGGCAGCGCTGAGCTGGAGGAAGCGGGCAAGGACCTGCACGCCGCGACGCTGGTCAACAACGCTGACTGGATCGGCAAGATGTCCGTCATCCACTTCCTGCGCGACCTGGGCAAGAACTTTTCGCTGAACACGATGCTCTCCCGCGACACCGTGAAGCGTCGCCTGGCAGCAGATGGCATCTCCTACACCGAGTTTTCCTACATGCTGCTTCAGGCGAATGACTTCGTTCACCTGCACCGCGAGCACGACGTCTGCGTGCAGGTCGGTGGCTCTGACCAGTGGGGCAACATCGTCTCCGGTGTGGACCTGGTCCGCCGCATGGACGGGGATTCTGTCCACGGCCTCACGGTTCCGCTGGTCACGGACTCTGAGGGCAAGAAGTTCGGCAAGTCCACGGGTGGCGGCAATCTGTGGCTCGATCCGGAGCTGACCAGCCCGTACAGCTGGTACCAGTACTTCTTCAACACCGCCGACGCCGACGTGGTGAAGTTCCTCCGCATGTTCACCTTCCTGGACCGCGAGGAGATCGACCGCCTTGCCGTGGAGGTCGCCGAGCGCCCGTTCAAGCGGGAGGCGCAGCGTGTTCTCGCCCAGGAGATGACGGCGCTGGTTCACGGTGAGGACGCCGTCGGCAAGGTCGAGCTGGCTGCCCAGGCGCTGTTCGGTCGCGCAGACCTGAGCGAGCTCGACGAGCAGACTCTCGCCGCGGCTCTGCAGGAGACGACGGTCGCGGAGGGTGCTGTTGGTGCAAGCCTCGTCGAGCTGCTCGTCGCTGCTGGCCTGGAGAAGTCCAATGGTGCGGCCCGCCGAACCATTAAGGAGGGCGGTGCGTACGTAAATAACGAGCGCATCGACGACGCCGAGTGGACCGTCTCTGAGGAAGACCTTCTGGTTGGCGGTTGGCTGGTGCTGCGTAAGGGGAAGAAGAACTTCGCCGGCGCGAAGATCAGCTCCTAGGCGAGCAGCGCTGTGCCGTTCCTGGAGTGAGCGCCGAAGCTGTTGAACAAACCCGGGCATCGTTGACCATGATGATGCCCGGGTTTTCTGCTTCCACCTGCGGTTTTGTGTTTGTTGTGGGGTGTGTGTAGATTATTGATCTGCAAGGCCGACGGCGCTGATGCCGGGTGGTTGGATTTCCCTTTCGGTCTTGTTTCTTGTCGCCGAGTGTGTGAACGCCAAGTGATCGTGAGTTTTTCTCCGGTTTGCTTCTG
>NZ_KV823476.1:0-29049 GCF_001815965.1 Corynebacterium sp. HMSC22B11
TGTAGGTGCCGTCGATGAAGATTTGGTCGTAGACCCGGTTGGGATCGGGGGTGTTAGGGACATCGATAAGCCACAATGAGGTGAACCGGCGGTCGAGTGTGCGCCGGGAGACATTCAAGGTGTCGGCCACCTTGGTTAAAGAAGCAGTGCCGGTGACGTAGGTGTGAAACGCTTTGAAATCCCGGGTGTGGGTCTGATCGGGGCGGTGTCGTGTTGTTGAGCATCCGCAGTCAGGGTTTTTGCATCGCCACCTGGTTGTCCCTTTGGTTGTGGTGCCGTTTTTCTTCATTTGCCCAGCGCATATAGGGCATCGGGGTCTGTTTGGAGTCACCCAGAAAGACAACCAAGCCGCTGTTACCACATGCAGGAGCCATTCCGGTGGATTGAGCAAGAAACGGGCCTGAATAAGGTCTAGAACCTTATATAAGCCCGTTTTATGCGGCCTGACCAGCAAATAGGCTGAAAATCAGACACACTTTTTGTCACTTAACCCTCTTTTCCGGGCGTGTTGCGGTTATTTGATCCAGCCTTTTTGGATGCCGAGGTTGTGTTGGTAGCTGGTGTCGATGGCGGTGTCGTATTCTGCTGGTGCACCGATGTCATTGGTAGTGGCTGTGGTGTCGTGGGTGATCAGGTCTGTTGCTGTGGAAAGTGCGTCTTGACCCCATCGTTGGTCCCTGGCGATCTTGACCGGATCGTCAGGGACTTCTGTATGTAGATACAGCCACCAATCCATCACTGTGCGTTGATGCGGTAGTGATAGTCCGCGGTGTCTGCGCGCTAGTTCTTTTATGGGGGCGTTGATGCCACCTTCGAGGCTGTTTGTTGTTGCTGCAAGGTTGTCGGGGTCGATGGTTGTTGGTGGGGGTTGCAGGTAGGTAAACAGCAGGTCTCTGCGGTGCAGAGATAGCAATGATTGATAGGCCGCTCGGACGCGTTGGTGGGTGTAGACCTTGGTGTAGGCGCCGGTAACGGGGTCTTTGATGGTGGTTTTCTCGTTCATCCATTCCCGGTAGGTGTGGTCGAATTCGTGCAGGTGGGCGACCCATGTGGATGCTTGGTCAAGGTCGGTGATGCGAGTGAGTTTCAGGGCTAGGCGGTAGAGGGTTTTGCCGGCATCGGTGCGGGGGTTGCTGGTGGTGTGGCGGCGGACTGTTCGTTGGGCGTGGACGAGGCAGCGTTGGATGCGTGTTGTTGGCCAGCAGTGGTGGATGGCTGATTGGGCACCTTGTCCGCCGTCTGTGACTGCGATTAGTGGTGCGGCAATGGGGCGTAGGAGTTCGGTGTAGGCGGCGGTGGTTTCGTGTCTGGCCCAGGTCCAGTTGATGACGTGGGTTTTACTGGCTGCGATCAGGAGGCATCCGGACTTTAGATAGGTCGCGTCGAGGAAGATTTGGTCATGGATGCGGAATGGGTCGATGGTGGGTGTGGGGATGATCCACCAGCACCATCGGAATCGGTGGTGCATGGTTTGCCTGGTTACGCCATGGTGTGCGGCGAAGGTGGTTAGAGATTGGGTGCCGGTGGCCCATTGGATGAACAAAGCCATGGTGGCGGTGTTTTTGTTGTGGGTTTGGGTGTTGCGGGTAAAGGAGTGTCCGCAGTGGGTGCAGCGCCAACGGGTGGTTGATTTGCTGGTGGTGCCGTTTTTCTTTGTGTTGTTGCCGCATAGTGGGCAGCTGGGGCGGTTGGTGGTCATCCTTTAATCCAACCGGTGTGCGGTTAGCACAAATGTGGCCGGAGGTGCGGGATGGTGTGGGTAATAGCTTTCGGGGAGCTATTCTTTGGTGATTTGTGGTGTGTGGTCTGGGGTTATGGTGGCATGCGGACACACTTTTCTTTACTTAACCCTGTTTCTGCGTTCCATCCAGCGGGAGAGCGACCGTCGGTTCGTCTGCTGCGTCTTGCGCAGAATGTTCGACACGTGGGTCTCCACGGTCTTTACGGAAATGAACAGCCGCTCGGCCATCTCCTTATACGTATAGCCACGCGCCAACAGCCGTAGCACCTCGTGCTCCCGGGGCGTCAGCTCGTCGAGATTCGGCTGGTTCCCGCCCGCCGAGCCTTCCGACCCGGTACTTTCGGCCCCATCTTTCAGGACGCCGCCGCGCTGGCGTCCCAAATCTTGGGAGGGCGCCTGAACCTCGGGGGAGGGGGCGACGGAGGAGAACGCGTCGAGCACGTAGCCGGCCAACCGCGGCGAGAAGACCGCGTCACCGGAGTGGACCCGCGAGATGAAGCTGACGAGCTCGGGCCCGGAGGTGTTTTTCGTGACGTAGCCACGGGCGCCGGCGCGGATGAGCGTGATGACGTCCTCTGGGGAATCAGACACGCTCAAAACCAGAAAACGAGCTCCGGTATCCAGCGTGTTGAGCAGGACTTCGAGCCCGCCGCCGTCGGGCATGTGGACGTCCAGAAGCACCACGTCGGGACTGGTTTCGTGGATTTTGGTTATGGCCTGGGGGACGGTCTCGGCCTCGCCGACGATGGTGATGGGCTCCCCGGCAGCGGTGGTTGCGCCCGTGAGTTCGGTGCGTACACCAGCACGGAACATGGAGTGGTCGTCCACCAAAAAGACGCGGATGTCGGTCATTACTTGGGGCTTTCCTCTTCCTGATCGCTGTTGTTGGCGGGTCCGGCGTGGCCACCAGAGCCGGTGTGACCGCTGGGGTTGGCTTCGCTGCCACTGTGGCGTAGGCGTTTGTTCGGGTCCAGTGGCAGCGTGAGGATAACTTCCGTCCCGCCGGTGGTGTCGAATTCCACGCTACCGCCAGCCTTAGTCATCCTCTCGATGATGGAGCCCCGCACACCATGGCGGTCGGTTGGAACCTGATCGAGGTCGAAGCCGGGGCCCCGGTCGCGCACGAAGATCTCAATGCGGGTGGTGCTGAGCTCCGCATAGACGCTGATCTCGGTGCATCCGGAGTGTTTCGCGGCGTTGACCATCGCCTCGCGGGCGGCGAGCACCAGGTCGATGGATTCCGGGGTGCTGGGGATGTCCTCGCCCACGAGGACGGGGCGGATCTGCACTTCGTAGGCGTCCTCCACCTCGCCGCAGGCCACGCGCAGCGCGCCCATGACGGTGGTGGTTTCCACGGATTCGCCCTCGCCGAACAGCCACTGGCGCAGCTGGCGCTCCTGGCTGCGAGCTGCTGCCACGATGTGGGGTTCGGAGGAGTTTTTCTGAATCAACGCCAAGGTTTGGAGCACACTGTCGTGAATCCGGGAGCTGATGCGCTGCCGTTCGGCTTCGGCGGCTTTTTGCTGCATATTCTCAGATGCCATGCGCCAGAGGCGCAGCCAGAGCGGGACCAGCAGCACACCGAAGCCCACGACTAGCGCCAAGGCGGCGACCACAGCCCACAGGAGGACCTGGGGCGTAGTCGAATTATTCTCAGCGAGAAGCTGCCACACCAGCAGCACGACTCCGCCGAGCGTCAGCAGCGTGCCACCGATCAGAGATATCCACTGCACCCATGAAGGGCCGGCCATTTTAGGGGTGTCACCTGGTGCGTTTGCCGGGTCCCCGGCAGTCTCGGGGCGGTACGTCCGCCACACCAACACCGCACCAAGGATCGCGACCAGGGCTGGGAGCATGATTCCGCTATCCGCGTCGAAGGAAACACTGGAGGTAACCAGCACCGCCGCAGCCAGGAGCAGTAGCCAGCGGTGGGAACGAGCGCGCACAGCCGTGGGGCCCCGTGTGGCGTCGGTGAGCGCCCAGGTTCCGCAGTACAACCCCAGGGCTACCGGGGGAATCACACAGAGCACAACCGCGATGAGCCGAATAAGCAGGGTGGATAACCCCAGGTGCTCCGCCAACCCCGAGCACACGCCAGCGAGGACCCGGTCCGCCGAATTACGGCGGTACATGGGGTAGGGGTGCGGCAGCTCACTGCGTGGCTGGTTGGGCGTATCGGTCATAGGATTCAGTATTTCACGTCCCCCGGAGCCCCCACATCAGGGTAAAACCCCGATATTGTGCCAGGGGAGGGGAGGGAACTGTGACTCGCCCGTGGAAACCCTGAGCCGATAAAATCAGGGTTTCTCCCCGATGTGTGTTTGGGCTGGGATCAGCAGAGTTAGAAGCATGAGGAATTTCACCAACAGCAACCAATCCGGCGGTGAGCATCCAGCTGCCGGTTCCCAACAACCCACGTCTGCGTCCTTCTCTCAAACGGTCAGCGAGGTGTGGCGAACCCGCCCGTACCGTCTGCCGAAGAAGGACGGCTCCCGCGCCTGGATCAGCGGTGTCTGCGAAGGCATCGCGGTCCGCTACCAAGTTGACCCGCTGCTCATCCGAATCCTGTTCGTGGCTCTTGCTCTCGCGGGCGGCTTCGGTGTTGCCTTCTATGCGGCCGCTGTGCTTGCACTGCCCCGTCGCGGCCTGGAACAGCCGGCTGTAGAACGCCTCCTGAACTGGAAGATCCCCGAGGACTCTGCCCCGGGCGGCAAGGAACGGCAGGCCACGTTGAAGGCCGAGCGTCGCACCGCAGTATGCGCCACCATCGTGCTCGCCCTGTGCTTCATGGTGAGCGCCACGATCCTGCAGGTGGGTAGCTTGTTGCTGCTCCTGGTCTGTGCCGCGGGGGTCTGGTTCCTCCACAAGAGGACGCCAATCCCGCCACAGGTGATGCAAAATTTTAAATACCCCGCCGGTTTTGAGGGAACTGTTGCCGGTGCGCCCGGCGGGCCGGCGTCCACCGACGTCGCTGGTCCGGTGACGCCACCGAGCTGGAACTCCCTGGGCCCCACGGCCTTCGCCTGGGCTGAACATGAGGGTGCGGAGGACCCGGCGGGTGATACCGCGCATCAGGATTCTGAACCGAGCGACGGGGATCAGCCCCGGGCCTAGCACTCGCCGGCAACCGCTTGCGCTGCAGTACAAGGAGCCCTTCGGGGCTCCTTTTTCTTTTGCCCTAACCCGCCGCCGGGTCCTCCGGCCAGGCGTGCTTCGGGTAGCGGCCCCGCATATCCTTGCGCACCCCCTGGTAGGGACCGGCCCAGAAGCTCGCCAGGTCATCGGTCACTGCCACCGGCCGCTGCGCCGGGGAAAGCAGGTGGAATTGCACCCGCCGGCCCGCGATGCGCGGGGACTCCGTGAGGCCGAACGCGTCCTGTAGCTTCGTCGCCAACACCACGGGTTCGGCGAGGATCTCGGGGGCTGGCTCGGCCTGCCCCTCGCCGGAGCTCTCCGGGACGACCTCGTCTGTAGCCTCGCTGGCCGCGTCATTCACAGCGCCATCCGCGGCGCTTCCGATCAGCACCTCCGGGTAGGTCAGCCGCCGCGTCCGCCCGCTCGGCAGCTCCAGGGACTCCGGCGCGAGCTCGTCGATTGGCTGGTCCCACGGGATCAGCCCGCGCAGCAGGCTCGCGATATCGGGCCGCCGTCCCGCCGCAATATCCGCCGCGATAAAGCTCAACAGCTCCTCCGGCAGCCCCGCCCGCAGATCCGGGTAGCCCGACGCACGCTCGAAGCCAGCGGCCGCGGCGTCGTGCAGGTACTGCATGCGTTTCACCAGCTCGCGGGCGTTCCCGCTCAGCTGCAGCATCTCCTCCAGCTGTTCCGGGCTGGCCTGCGCAATCGCGGCGGACACCGCCTCTTCCGCCTCCGGCGCGCTGGGTTTGACCGGGGCGCTGCTCAACTCGACCGCCCCCACGACCGTCCGTTCCCGTGCCTGCACCCGCTTCTTCTCCACGCTGTAGCTCGCGGTCCTTTCCTTTACGACGCCACCGGCTGCGGCCAGGGCCAGCTCCTCGGAGATCGGCATGGCCGAGCGCAGGATCGAACCCGTCCCGGACTTCCGCGCGGACGCCGATTCGCTGCGCCCGATATCCGCCACCGCGAACCACTGCTCATTGTGCGGCGCATCCACCCCGGGCATGCCCTTCGGGATGACTGCCCCGGTGCCGCCCACGGTCAGCACCCGCTCCGACCCCGGGTCAACGCGCCGGGCCAGCAGGTCCGGCCGAGCGCAGGCGATCGTGTAGGCGATGGCGTCCTCCCCGGTCAGCGGGTCGCTGAGTTCACGTGGGGCGTGCGGCTGCAACAAGCGGACGAGCCTGCGCACCGCCGGGTCCTTCGGCGACATATCCCGGATGGCCCCGGCCGGGGCACGATGGGAGCTGGTGACGTCCAAAAACTGTAGAACACGGGCCACGAGCTCCACCGGGACGCGCCGGCTGGCGAGTAGGCCGCCGCGGGCGTGGCGTGGATCGAGGGGGAGCGTGACCAGCAGTTCCCCGAGTTCGGTGATGGTCCCGTCGGCGTCGATCGCTCCCAACTGGCGGAGCGTGGCAGCGGCGGCAGCGGCGTTGTTCTGGGGGAAGGGGTCCGGCAGCGCCAGGCCCTCACCCATGGGTGCGCCCCAGGCGGCGACGTCCAGCAGCGCGCCGGTGAGGTCGCTGGTCTGGATCGCAGGGGCGGCAAACTCCGGCAGTCGGGCCCACTCATCCGCGCTGATTAGGCGGAACACCGTGCCCGGGCCCTCGCGGCCCGCACGACCCGCCCGCTGCACGCAGCTGGCCTGGGCGGCGGACTCCGTGACCAGAACGGACATGCCGCGGGAGGAATCGCGCCGGGACACACGGGACAGGCAGGTATCCACGACGACGCGCACGCCAGGCACCGTGATCGAGGATTCAGCGACGTCCGTGGCGAAAATGACCCGGCGGGTGGGGTTGGCGCTGGTGGCCCCGCGCGGGTTGACGATCTCGGACTGCTGCTTCGGGCTGAGCTGGCCGTGCAGTGCAAAGGCGGTGAGCTCGGGGAAGTCGAATTGCTGGGCGAGCAGCTCGGTGCCACGGATGGTCGGGACGAAGGCCAGGATGTCGCCTTCGGTGGTCTCCTCGAGCGCGCGGCGAACCCCGGCGGCGATGAAGGCCTCGATGGAACCGGGCTGGCCAGGCCTGCTATCGCTGCGGCGGTGGGTGATGGAATCCGCCGCGGCGGCGTAGTGGATCTCCAACGGGTAGATCGGGGCTGGAACGTGCACCACCGCCTCCGGTACCCCGAGCAGATTCGCGAAACGCTGGGCGTCCACCGTCGCGGACATCGCTACGACCAGCAGGTCATCGCGCAACTCCCGCAGCTGGGCGGCGATGGCGAAGACCAGGTCGGACTCGATGTGGCGCTCATGCACCTCATCCACGACGATCGCGCCCACCCCAGGCAGGTCGGGGTCCCGCAGCATGCGCCGGAGCAGCACGCCGGGGGTCACCATCTCGATCCGGGTCTGCTTGGATACGCGGGAATCCCCGCGGACCGTATATCCCACTTTTCCGCCCAGCTCGGTGCCTCGCAGCTCGGCGAGGCGGGCAGCGGCGGAGCGGGCAGCCACGCGCCGGGGCTGGGTCACGATCACGCGCTGATCAGGGGCAACCAGATCAGCATCGGCGAGGAACTGCGGGGCCAGGGTGGTCTTGCCCGTGCCCGGCGGGGCGTGCACCACAGCCGCGCCGAACTCCGCGAGCGCGCTGAGCAGGGCCGTGCGGCCAGCGGAAAAGGGCAGATTAGGGGTGGGGGTGGTAGACATGCTGCCTATCAAATTAGCCCACGGTGGTGCGCGGTGCTGGCGGGCGCGGGAGAGGAAGAGCGCGGCCCCTTCGCCGTGAATCTGATGGGGCCGACTTAGCGGACGGAGGTCCGCAGCACGCTGAACAGGCCGTCGGCGGGGCCGATGACGTCGTCGCCGAGGACGTAGAGCAACAGCGAGACCAGAATCAGGGTGACGATCGAGATCACCAGGAGGGTCGACGTCACGGTGAGCCACAGTCGTGGGGTCGGGTCCTCGCCATCGCAGTAGAAGGGGAGCGTCGCGCGGGGCGCAGGTTGATCCTGCGGTGCGGGATCGATGGGTTGGCCATCGGAGGTGAGGAAGCCGCCGAGCGCGGGGAGGGTGGCCTTGAAGGTGCCGGTATCGCGGGGCTCGTCGTCCTCGGGGTGATCCTTCGCCGGGCGGGGGCGGTTCATCGACGGTGTGTTCATCGTGGCCCTCCTTTGCTTGTCTGGCGAACTGCTCGATCACGTTTTAATGGATGCCTGCTGCTCTCTGCGCTGGCCACCGTGGGGCAGCGCGACCCAAGAAGAGGCACCCGGGGTAGGGAGCTGATTTTAGCTAGATGAATACCATTTTCGCAAGCATCGAAACGGGGGTAATTTTCCGGAGGTAGCGATACTGGGAAAACTCTGACCAGCGGGTTTGAGAATGTTTTAACGCCGCGGCGGGGCTGAATTCTGCCTTAAGCAGAGGGCGATGTCTGCTGCGCCCGCTAGTGTGCACAGCGAAGTGCACGGCGAGCCGCGCGGGGCACAAGCCGCGAGCGGTGAATCAACACTTCGCACAGCCTAAACTCAAGGGGGAATTATGGATAAGCGCACATCTGACAATCATCGCCAGCCGGTCACGACCGTTCGTGGCAACATCATCGACGCCGACGGGGTGGTTCGCCCGCCCTGGGCTATGCGCTCCGAGCTGGAGCGGGAGTATTTCGACGAGGAATGGGGCCGGCCCGTCATCACGGAATCCGGCCTGCTGGAGCGGATTTGCCTCGAGGGTTTCCAGTCGGGGTTGTCGTGGGCGACGATCCTGCGCAAGCGTCGCGCTTTTAGGGATCACTTCTTCCTTTTCGACGCCACCCGCATCACGCAGATGAGCGCAGAGCAGCGCGAGGCGGCCCTCGCTGACCCTGCGCTGATCCGCAACTCGCGGAAGCACGCCGCGATCTATCGCAATGCCGAGGCCACGGTGGCCCTCCGGGAGGACCCGGAGCTGCAGGAGCTACCGGAAGGGCACCCTGCGCGGAAGATTCTGGGTGGGGCGGCGCGCCGCCTGCCCGCGGGCCTGCCGGTGCTGATCTGGTCCTACGCCCCGGCCGAGCACCAGCCTCCCAGCAACGTCGCAGAGATGCCTTCGGAGTCCGAGGAATCGGTGGCGATGGCCGCAGAGCTCAAACGTCGCGGCTTCACCTTCGTGGGTCCGACGACCTGCTACGCGTTGATGCAGGCCATCGGGATGGTCGACGACCGGGTGCCGGAGCCGGAAGCAGAGCAGCCTTAGGGATAGCCCTTAGAGCCAGCTCCAGGGGCAGCCCCTAGAAGCGGCTCTAGAGGAAGCCCTTAAAGGCGGGCTTTAGAGGCGGGCGGCGAGCTCCACGGCCTGTCGGATCGCACGCTTGGCGTCCAGCTCCGCGGCGACATCCGCGCCACCGACGATGTGGACCTTCTGCTCCACGCCCTCGCTGGTGCCGTCGGCCTGATCCGGGCGGACGGACTCCTGGCCGGTGCACAGCACAACGGTGTCGACCGGGATGACCAGCTCCTTGCGTTCCTCGCGGATGGCGGTCTCCAGGCGGGCGAGCTCCTCGGTGTCCTTGGCCTTCTTGGCCTTGGATAGCGCCTTCTGCAGCTCCTTGATGTCCTGGGCGGGCACCGTGATGTGCAGGCCCTCGGAGTCCAGCTTCTCGTAGGTCACGCCCACGATCTGCTCCACCCCGGCCATCGCCACCGCTGCGCGGTGCACCCAGCCGGTGGTCTTGCCCAGCCCACGACCCATGCGGGTGATCTTGCGCTGCAGCATGGTGACCTTGCGCAGCGGCTGCGGCGGATTCGGTCGGGTCAGGTTCGCGCGCGCCTCCGGGTCGGTGGTTACGCCCCACTGCTCGTTCCACTCGCGGATGGACTGCGGCTGGCCGCCACGGTCCTCCACCAGGAACTCAGTGACGTCGTAGCCGATGCCGCCGGCGCCGATGACGGCGACGTTCTTGCCTGCCTCCTTCTCGCGGCTGAGCAGCTCCGCGTAAGTCATGGCGCTCACGCCATCGACCTCGCCGCGCAGTGCCTCCGCCAGGCCCGGGAACTCCGGGATGCGCGGGGTCACGCCGCTGGCCACCACGACCTCGTCGAAGCCGGCCTCCAGCAGCTCCTCTGGGGTGCGCGGGGAGCCCAGGTGGATCGGTACCTCGCGCTTAGCCAGGCGGGCCTGCACGTTCTTCAGCGCCTCGACGAACTCCTCCTTGCCAGGGATTCGCATGGCCAGCTGGAATTGGCCGCCGACCTTATCGCTGGCCTCGAAGATCTCCACGTGGTGGCCACGCTCCGCCAGGGCCTCGGCACCGAACAGACCAGCAACACCAGCGCCGATGATGCCCACCCGCTTTGTGGTTCGGGTCGGCAGCAGCTTCAGCTCCGTCTCGTAACCCGCGCGCGGGTTGACCAGGCAGGTTGCCCGCTCATTGGTGAAGGTGTGATCCAGGCAGGCCTGGTTACAAGCGATGCAGTGGTTGATCAGCTCCGCCTCGCCTGCCGCAGCCCGGTTGACGAATCCAGCATCCGCCAGCATCGGGCGGGCCAGGGAGACGAACTCGCCGAAGGGTTCGCCACCGGTGCGGGCCTCGCCACCCTCCGGGTTGAAGGAGCCGTCCAACAGCTGCTCGGCGACCTGCGGGGTGTTGATGCGGTTAGCGATGACCACCGGCACATCCACGACCTTGCGCAGCTCGGCGGTCGCCCAGGCGAAGGCGCCACGCGGCACGGAAGTGACGATCGTCGGAACCTGCGCCTCGTGCCAGCCGATACCCGAGCTGAACATGTCCACCCCGGCGTCCTGCAGCTGGCGGGCCAACTCGTGGATCTCCTCCTGAGTCTGGCCACCTTCGACCAGGTCCAGCACCGAGATGCGGTAGTCGATGACGAAGTCCTCAGGGACCGCGGCACGAACCGCCTTGACGATCTCGATCGGGAAGCGCATCCGCTTCTCCGCAGAACCACCCCAGTCATCGGTGCGCTGGTTCGTGCGCTCCGCGAGGAACTGATTGATCAGGTAGCCCTCGGAGCCCATGATCTGCACGCCGTCGTAGCCGGCATCCTTGGCATACTTCGCCGCCTCGCCGTAGGCCTTGACCGTCGCGCGGACCTCCTCGTCAGAGAGCTCGCGGGCCGGGAACGGGGTGATCGGGGACTGGGTCGCGGAGGCGGAGACCGCCATCGGGTGGTAGCCGTAACGGCCAGCGTGCAGCAGCTGCAGGATGGCCAGCGCACCACCGGCGTGAGTGGCCTCAGTGACCTGGCGGTGGGCGTCGGCGATTTCCTGGGAGTTGAAGGGCTGGCCAAAAGGCGTCAGGTTGCCCTCCAGCACGGGCGGGTAGCCACCAGTCACGATGGCTGCAACACCGCCCTCCGCGCGCTCGCGGAAGAACTCGGCCAACTTCGGGGCGTCCTCGAGCTTGTCCTCGAGGCCGGTGTGCATGGAACCCATGATCACGCGGTTGCGGAAAGTCTTGCCGCCAACCTCGAAGGGAGAGAGCATCGTTGGGTACTGGGATTCTCCCGCCGCACCAGAATCGGCGGAAGAGCTGGAAGCGTTAGTGAATGCGGGGCTTGTCATGTTGCTGATTTTGCCCTAGCAAAGTGCCGAAGATGCGCAAATGCAATAAAAAGAAAAGCAAAAACGACTCGCCCAATCCGGCACCGTAGGATGGGCAACATGCAGCAAGATTTTCCTGTCGTGCCTATCCGTGACACCGAGATCCGGCTGGGGCAGTTCCTGAAACTCGCCAACCTCGTGGAAACCGGGGGAATGGCCAAGGACGTCCTCGCCGAAGGGGCGGTGTCGGTCAACGGCGCAGCCGAAACCCGCCGTGGCAAGGCCCTGCGAGACGGCGACCAGGTGACAATCACCGACCCCGAGACCGGCACCACCCTCGGCGCAGAGGTCGGAGCGAATGGCCGTAGTGTTGCCGATAGCGAAAACCTGGCTGAAGAGGACGACCTTGGAGAGTTCTTCGATGAAGCCACTGCCGATGACGACTTCGACCCCGAAAAGTGGAGGAATCTCTAATGCCCGCTATGCAGGCGCAACCAGGCATGCCGCTGTGGCTGGACCTGGCAACCACCGATATTGATGCCGCGAAGCGCTTCTACGCCGAACTCGTGGGCTGGGAATACCGCGAGCACGGCCAGGGCTATGCCGTCGCGACGAAGAACGGCATGCCCGTCGCCGGCATCGGAGCCATCCCGGAGGAGAAGATCTCCATGTGGGGCCTGGCGCTCTACACGCCGAACGTCACGGTCGCGCACAACGCCGCCGTCAACGCCGGTGCCCGTTCCGTCCTGGAGCCGCGGGTGCTCGGGGCCCCAGAAGGGGAGGGCGCCGATGGTGAGACCGACCGCGGCGAGATGGCCGTGGTCATCGACCCCAGCGGGGCGGCCATCGGCCTGAAGAATCCTGCGGATGAGCACGCGCTCTTCGCCGCGGGTGAGCCGGGCACGCCCGTGTGGCACGAGCTCATGGTCGGCCAGGGCTGGGACGAGACCCTGGAGTTCTACCACGAGCTCGCCGGCTGGGATATCCGCGTCGATAAGAACTCCGACGGCAGCCGCTACGCACTCGGCGAGTTCGAGGGCGCAGCACTCGTCGGCCTCTGGGATACCCAGGAGATGCAGCTGCCCTCCATGTGGACGCTCTACCTGGGGGTCGCGGACATCGACGCCGCGGTGGATACCGCCCGCGAGCTGGGCGCCCAGATCATCCGGGAGCCCTTCGACTCCGAGTTCGGCCGGGTCGCCATCATCACCGATCCCACGGGCGCGCTGCTGAATCTCACCGAGGTCGAGGAGTACGTCCCGGACGAGACCGAGGACTTCGAGCCCGACCTCTTCGCCGACCTCTAAAAGTCTTACGCCCGGGCAGAGAACTATCCGCCCGGGCGTAGCGCGCCGGGCGGAGGGGTAATCCAACCCAGCCGACATCGCAGGGTTCGCTGTCCCCAGCCCCTGCAGAGTCAGCTACCAGATGGTCACGCGCTGGTCCTCGGCCAGCCACATGCCATCGGCCTCGGTGACCTCCCAGGCCTGGTAGAACTCCGGGATATTCGACGCGACCACGTTGCAGCGGAACTCCGCCGGCGAGTGCGGGTCGATGGAGATGTACTGCGCGGACATCTGCGGGCGGATGGCCGTCTGCCAGACCCGCGCCCACTGCAGGAAGACGTGCTGCAGCGCCTCCCGGTACTCCGCGCTGGGGCCCTCGGGCGTCTCAACCTCCACGCCCTGGTCGCTCAGGTAGCGGCGCAGCGCGACGATGGCGATGCCCAGACCGCCGAGGTCACCGATATTCTCGCCCAGGGTGAAGGAGCCGTTGACCTTGTGCGCGGTCTCCCCGCGCTGCTTCAGTCCGGTCGGTACGAGACCTTCGAACTGCGCGACGAGCTTGTCCGTGAGCTGCGTGAACGCCGCACGGTCCTCCTCGCTCCACCAGGAATGCAGGTTGCCGTCGCCGTCGAACTTCGAGCCCTGGTCGTCGAAACCGTGCCCGATCTCGTGGCCGATGACCGCGCCGATCGCGCCGAAATTGCTGGCGGCGTCGGCGTCCATGCTGAAGAACGGCGGGCGCAGGATCGCGGCGGGGAAGGTGATGTCATTCATCACGGGGTTGTAGAAAGCGTTGACGGTCTGCGGGGTGGCGAACCAGGTCGCAGGATCCGTGGGCTTGCCCAGCTTGTTGATCTCGTAGTCGTGATTGAAACGGCTGGCCGCCCGCACGTTATCCAGCAGCTCGGCCCCGCCTGGGGCGAACTCCAGCCCATCGAACTCGCGCCACTTCTCCGGGTAGCCGATCTTCGCGCTGAACTTACCCAGCTTCACCAGCGCCTTTTCGCGGGTGGCGGGGGTCATCCACTCCAGGGTGGAGATGCGCTCGCGGTAGGCCTCGATGAGGTAGTCCACCAGCTCGAGCATCTTCTCCTTATATTCCGGCGGGAAATGCTCGGCGACGAACTTCTTGCCGACCTCCTCGCCGATCGCGCCCTCGACCAGACCCAGGCCGCGCTTCCAACGGGCACGCTGCTCCGTCGAACCGCTCAGGGTGCGGCCGTAGAACTCGAAACGCCGGTCGGTGAACTTCGCCGGCAGGTAAGGCGCACGGGAGTTCAGCACGCGCCAGGTCGCCCAGAGCTTCCAATCGTCCAGTGGCACGCTCCCGGCCAGCTTCGCGACGTGCTCAATGAAGCTCGGCTGGCTCACGATCACACGCTCGGCAGCCGCGCTACCAGCGGCAATGCCGGTGGCCTCGAACCATTCTGCGAAGGGGAAGCCCGTCGGCAGGTCCGCCACCGCCATCGGGTTGTGGGTCTTGTCCGCATCGCGGCTGGTCACGTTATCCCAGTGCCCCTCGGCAAGCGTGGTTTCGAAGCGCAGGATCGCCTCGGCGGCTTCCGCGGCACCCTCACCCGCGTGGCTTCCCGGCAGAGCCCGCCCCTCAGCGAGGTAGAGCTCCAGCATGTCCGTCACATACTCGCGGTAAGCGGCCAGCGTTTCCTGGTGCTGTTCCTGCCGGTAGTAGGCCTCGTCCGGCAGCCCCAGCCCGGATTGCACCAGGTAGGCGCGCTCGGCATCGCCCTCGGCGTCCTTGGCGACGAAGTATCCCGCCACACCGCCGACGCCAGCGCGGTCCAGCTCGCCCAGCTCGATGGCCAGCTCGCGAATATCCGCGGCGGCGTTGATCCCGGCCAGGTCGGCGTCCAGCGGTGCGAGCCCGGCCGCCTCGATGCCCTCCTCGTCCATAAAGGAGGAGTACAGCGCCCCGATCTGGGAATCGGCGGGCTGTGTCTCGACGATGGCGCGGACGTCCTTCTCAGACTGGTCACGCAGCTGGTGGAAGGTGCCGTCGACGGCCCGGTCTGCGGGAATCTCGTGGCTGGCCAGCCACTGCCCGTTGACGTGGCGGTACAGGTCCTGAGCAGGCGAAATAGTCTCGCCCGCGGCGGCCTCGGTGATGTTATCCGGCAGTTCCGGCTGGCTGGATGTTGTCTTCTTTTCGCTCATGTTCCCCCACTGTAGTGCGCGCTGCAGACACGGCGTCGTCTTCTCTTTTTAGGACGTCACCCCGGTCGGCGACCGTGCCACCCGCCGGACCAGTGTTGGTGGACATGGGGTGTGTCTGGGGCGGGGGCTACGATGAAAAAAATGGATCGGAGACAGTTGACGGCCCCGAGCGTGCCGTTCGGGAAGGCGCGGCGAAACCGCTACGTCGCCGCGGTGGGAGCAGCGGCCGTGGTGGGGCTCGCGGGGCCGGTGGCGGTGAACGCCGCGCTGAGCGCCGAGGCGCCGGCTCACTACGCGAACCCGGCGGAGGCTTTCGATGAAAACCTGATGAGTTTCGCGGACTGGCCCCTGGACTTCGGTGTGCTGCGTGACTGCGCCGCACCGATCACCGAGGATGCGATGGTCACGCCGGAGTTCTCCTGCCCTTCCTCCCAGGTGGAGGTCGTGAGCATGCTCTCAGTGAAGGACCAGGCGCTGGCGGTGGACCGGGCGATCCGGGCGATTAACTTCGCGGATCTGCAGAGCATGCGACCCGTCCGGTACACGGAGACCGCACTCGAGATCGCCCCGGCGCTGAAGGAGCGCACCGGGGTGACTGACGTCTGGGTGACCGACTACTACGAGGTAGCCGCCGCCAACGACGAGGGCGAGGACGTCGACCCATTTTCCGATGCCGACCTCAGTCGGACGGTCGGGTTCTTCCGCGAGGATGACGGCGGGGGCGGTGAGGGCACTCTCGTTAGCCTGCAGGTCACGGCCCGGGGAGTGGATAGCACGAAGGCGATGGTCAACGAGCTGCTGAAGACCGCCGAGCTGCGACCAGAGGCCGTCACCGAGGTCTCTCCACAGCAGCAGGAGGGAGGCCGATGATGCTGCCGGAACAGCAAACCCAGGGGCGCAGCAACCCTGCCGACTCGACACCGCAGAGGAGCGCCCTGCCACTGCCGATCTCCGAGGCTGGCTCCGCGCTGGGCATGTCGCCGGAGGTTGCCTCGGGTCCCCGCATTCGGCGTGGTGGGGTCTATATCTGCTTCACCCTGCTGGCGGTGCTCTGCACAGTATTGGCCATCTTCGCGCTGCTGCTAGCGACGCCGTCGGCCCCTGGGCTGCCACTGCTGGTTGCCCTTGACATCTCCATTGCTCTGGTTGCCGTGGCCTGGTGGGGGCTCAGCCATCTGCGCTGCTATCGGGGTACGCCGCGACGATTGGTGGCCATGGCGCTGTGGTGGGGTGCTAGTGCCAGCAGCGTGCTTGCGGTATTCACCGCGGCGGATGCGGCCAGCGAGATTCCGGAGAAGCTTGGCCTGCCCATCCTCTCGACGGCTTTTGGTGGGGCCTGGCCGGAGGAGATCACGAAGGCCCTGGGTATCTGGATGCTGCTGTGGATCGGCCGCGATTGGTGGAACCGGCCGCACCATGGCCTGCTCGCCGGTGTGTTCGTTGGCCTCGGAATGGAGGTTTACGAGAGCTCGCTCTACGCGCTGTTCCTCGGTGTTTTGCATCCCTCCTCGGACGTAGTGGGGGCAGCTTCTGCGTACGGCATGCGGCTGCTGTTCGGTATCGGCCTGCACGCGGTATTCAGCGGCCTCGTTGGATACGGCATCGGGCGGGCGCTGTGGGGGCCGCGCGAACGGAGCCGAATGTGGCGCTTCGGGCAGGTCTTCGGCTGGGGTTTCGCCGGTTTTGCGCTGCATTTCTTGTGGAATATCAGCTGGCCGGAGCCAGCGGCACTGTTCGCGATGGCGGCCGTATGGGTCGCCGGGGTTGCCGCGTTAGCCACGTGCTTCTACCGGGAGGAGAAGGCATTGCGGCAGGTCGAGGGCGGTTTCAGCGAGCCCTAGCGGGCGCCTCGCCCTGGGTCGCGGTGCCGCCGCGACGGGGAAAAACATAGCCCCGCAATGGGGCTTTTGTTAATTACAGTGGTGTAAGGTGCTGGGGATGACGTGCGATACAGGTGTGAAAAGAGTGAAAGTTGGGTACTCTATTCCACATGCGTTCACTGCCTTGGCGCCGCACGCGCCGTACCTCGACCCCTGCACGCCTCACGGCAACTGCCCTTTTGGGCACCTCTGCCACCGTCGCCGCGCTGATGGCGAGCCACGTGATCCCGGTGCCCTCCTGGGCCATCCCGGGTATCGACGTCGCCTCCCACCAGCACCCGGGTGGCGCAGCCATCGATTGGAACACCGTCGCTGCCAGCGGCCAGAAGTTCGCCTTCGTGAAGGCCACCGAGGGCACCAACTACACCAACCCCTACTACGCCTCGGATTCGGTAAAGGCCCAGCAGGCCGGCATCATCCCGGGCAGCTACCACTACGCCCGCCCGGGTTGGAATGATCCGCGCGCCGAGGCCCGGTTCTATGCCTCCGTGATAGCGACCGGCCCACAGCCCTCCCTGCCGCCGGTCCTCGACCTCGAGGAAGATCAGGGCCTTAGCCCGGAGCAGCTGCAGCACTGGGTGCGTGAATGGATCGACGAGATCAAGATCCAGACCGGCCGCCAGCCGATCATCTACACCTACTACTCCTTCTGGAAGCAGAAGATGGCGAACACCACGGAGTTCTCCGAGTACCCGCTGTGGCTGGCCTACTACTCGAACAGCCTGCCGGGAGACATCCCGGGCGGCTGGGACGAGGTCACCTTCTGGCAGTACAGCGGCAACGGTTCCGTCGACGGCGTGATCACCGACGTCGACCTGAACGAGTACTACGGTGACGACGCCCAGCTCCAGGCCCTCGCCGGCGACATGGCGGACAATTCCCCGGCCGGCGAGACCTCCAACCAGCTGGCAGCGACCCAGCCGATCGTCGAGAAGGAAGCTCAGATCGTCAACGAGATCGAGCACCAGACCGGCGTCAACATGCCGATCACCTCGGACTTCGTGGTCCAGCTGCTCGGCGTCGTCGGTGGTCGCGTGTCCCCGGAGACCTTCATCAACAGCGCGCTGCCACAGCTCACCGCCCCGGTGGCCGCAGCGATCTCCCAGCAGCTCGGCGTGCCGCAGGAACAGGTTGCGGAGAAGATCCAGCAGGGCCAGGAACTCCTGCCTGCACTCACCGCGCTGGCTGGCGCCCTGGGCGAGGCTCGCCAGAACGGTGGCGTGCCCACCGAGGCGATCCAGCAGCTGCTCAACATGGCGGGCCAGTCCGGTGCCCTGGGCAGCGCCGGCAGCAGCTCCAGCGTTGACCTGGGCCAGCTGCTCCGCGTGATCCAGACCGTCGGCGGCACCCAGGACTGGGCAGGCCAGCTGCAGAACGGTCAGCTCAACGTCGACCCGAACGCGCTCCAGGGTCTCCTGCGCGCCCTGAGCTAAACGCCGGAGCACACCCGCTCGCCAAAGTTAAAGCCCGCGGCTCCTCTCGAGGTACGAGGAGCCGCGGGCTTCGTCGTTGCCGGGGCAGTTAACGCTTGAGGCAGCGGACGCTTGAGGCAGTTAGTACTGCTCGCGCACAGCTAGTGTTTCTCACCCACATGCGCTGCCAGCCTGCCGTTGAGTCGGCAGGCCAGCCGCTAACTATTCATCGTTGTACTTCATCGGGCCGTTGTACCAGAAGCCCGAGCGGGTCTTCTCTTCGACGTCCACCTCAACCGGACGCGGCTTCTCACCCGTGGCATCCGGGAAGGTCCGCAGGCGGTCCAGCACACCCCAGTCCCGCAGCCAGTCATCCTTCAGGTAAGTCGGCAGCTCCGTGGCCTGAGTGCTCATCTGCACCAGCCCCACGGAACCACCACCGGCGTAGTCCATCACCGGGGTAAGGATGCGGCGGGCGGAGTGATCCGGCGAGATGCGGAACTCCGGCACCTCAGCCACACCCACGTTGTGGTCGAATGGCCGCTGGCACGGGAACTGGAAAGCCGTGGCCCAGTCCAGCAGCGCCGGAGCCTCGGAACCCACGTAGTCATTCAACGGCTCCAGCTTCGGGGCGCGGGGCGGGGTCAGCGCCAGCCATTCGGATGGGGTGAGGTTCGTATCCACGGCGACGATGCGGATCTGATCCGCCTCCTCCGGGATCCACTCCATCGGAATGCGCAGGTTGCGCCACTGCGGGGCGGTGCCGATGTCCAGCGGTAGATCCTCGCCCAGCGGCTCGAAGTCGTCCTGACCCTTGCCGGTCGACTTGCCGTACTCCACCTTGACCAGCTGCCCGTACTGGAAAACACTGTCGGAATCGTAGTGGCCGATGGTGCCCGCCGCGCTCAACGTGATCAGCGGGTGATCCTCCCGGTTCTCCGGCAGGGAGTACCACTTGGTCGTCGTCGAGGCGGAGAACTGCGGCCCCTCCTGGAAGGAACCGACCACCGGTACGCGCTGGGGATCCAGCTCGAACGGTAGGCGCGCGTGCGAACCGTTCACGCCCGGCTTCGGCAGCAGGCCACCGGCGGTGCCGGAATCCTGGCCACCGTCCGCGGCCTCCGCGCCGCCGCTGCGGTCACCGGAGGCTGCGGCGTCGTCGTTCCGGTCATTGGACGAGGCGCCAGCGGTACCGTCCGTGCCCTCGCTGCCGGCCGGGCTGGCTTCCTCGCTCAGATTCGTGCCGCTGCTCGGCTGATCGCCATCCAGCTTCATCGCGGTTTCCACCGAGTTCTGGCTCACGGCATCCTCGCCACGACCATCCGGGTCGATGTGCGCCGGGATGCGGTTCGGCAGGAAGCCAGTGGAGTCCTCGGTGGTCAGGGAGTCACCGATCGGCGAACCATCGGCCACCTTGAGCAGCGAATCATTCGTATTCGTCTCCACGAGGACATCCTCGGCCAGCTGGCAGCTGTGCCCAGCCAGGGAGACGGCGTTGCCCTTGCCGATCGAGTACGCCGGCCACTGCGAGATGAAGCCCTTGCCCATCGACGCGATCGAGAACACCAGTGCCAGCATGGTTAGCGCACCGATCGGTGCCGCGGTCACCATCGTGACGCGGTACTTGCGCTTCCGGTTCGTCGTATCCGTCACCGCACCGTCATCGGTGCCGTTGTTGACGTCAGCAACCTCGCCCGCGGACTGGGCGCGGGCCTTTTGTGCATCCGTGCGGTACCCCAGCAGCACGCCCCAGATCAGGGTGAGCAGGGCGATGACCAACATCACCGTCGAGGCCTCAATGCCAGCGATCTGGATCGTCTTATCCCACCACGGAACACCGAAGCTGGAGACGTACCACCAGCCATTCGTGCCCGAGAGCGACAGCGCGAAGAGCATGAGCGTGGTGCCCAGGAAGAGCACGCGGTTGCGCGCGGAGCTCGCCGAGAAGTGCGAGGCGGCGATCGCCGCGAGTCCGATCAGGGCTGCACCAATGCCCGCGTAGACGCCAAAGTGGTGAGTCCACTTCGTCGGTGTGAAGACCATGAAGAAGGCCGTGCCGAGGATGACCAGAATCAGGCGAGCGGTGGGGGCCTTCGCCGCGCCCGGGACACGCCCGTTGCGCAGGATGGACGCCACGACCACGCCGAGGCTGAAGATCATCATCAGCACGATGAAGCGGCGCGCGAAGGAGCCGTCGGTGGACTGCTCAAGCAGTGAGGTGTAGCGCACGTATTCCTGGTACCAGGACAGCGACGGACCCCGGTCGGAGCGAACGGCGATGGCCTCGCGCACGGTGCTAAACGTCTGGTCGCCGAATACGCCGACGAGGATCGCGGTGCCCGCAGCAAGGAACGGTGCGATCTGTGCGAGCATGCCGCGAATCACCTTCCCGCGGCCCGCACCCTTCTCGGCGCCCAGCCACGGCAGGCGGCGCACCGCGATGCGGATCAGTGCGCTCAGGGAGACCAGCACCGTCGCCACGGCCATCAGGCCGGTCGGACCCGCACCCAGCGCCAGGGTGGCCAGCAGCGTACCGATCGCCGCCGGCAGCAGCCGGTGGGTGGCGATGGCTCGCTCGAAGGAGACCCAGGTCAGCAGCGAGAAGACCGCGATGATCGGCTCCGGGCGGGTGCCGTTATTGAAAGCGATGAAGAACATCAGGAAGGCCACCGCGGTGGTCCAGTGCGCCACGGCGCGCTGGTTAACCTTCACGCCCAGGCGCGGCAGCACCTCGCGGGAGAGCACCAGCCAGGTCACCGCGGAAGCCAGCAGGGCGGGAAGTCGCATCCACAGGGAGGTGGAGGAGACGTTGACCATCAGCGCCAGCAGGTCGTAGAACGGCCAGCCGAAGGGAGACTCCGGCACGCCGAACCAGCGATAGTAATTGGCCATGTAGCCGGACTCGTGGCTGGCCCGGGCCATCGTCAGCAGGTAGCCATCGTCGGCGGTATTCGCGCCGATGAAGAACCAAATCAGCAGCACGGCACCTACGAAGCCGTCCACCCAGCGGGGCTTCCACCAGTCCTTCTGCATCAGGCGACCGGAGCCGGTGCGCCCGTCCAACTTGTCGATCTGGTGCAGCGCCCACAGCGAGACGACCATGAAGGCCAGGCCGAGCCACATGACGATGTTCTTCAGCAGCGTCGGAGTACTCGAGAAGCGAGAATCCACCTTGACGTCGGCCTTGAGCCCCGCATCGGCTGCGGCCTTCGCGTTGTCCGGGGTGTTCTCGAACTCGGTGTAGATGCCGGTCAGCATCGGGCGGGTATCCCGGTCGATATCGCCGGAGTACACCGCAGGGTCCAGCTCTTCGCCGTCGGTGGTGGTGCCGTCCACCCAGACCCGGGTGACCTCGGCATCCGAGGTGATGCGCAGCAGGGCATCATCGGAGAGTTCCTTGAGGTCCTTCTCCTTGAGGGAGAGCGGCACCACGTTGCGGATGATGACGTCCAGGCCGGAGTCGGTGTTACGGACGAAGAGCCCGCGCAGCGTCTCCTCCTTCGAGCCCTCCGGCACGGTGGATAGGACGTTGCTCTGGCCATCGTTGAGCTTGTCGATCTCGGAGAGCGGGATCGAAAGGTCCAGGCTCTCCGGGGAGTAGCTGATCAGCGGTGCGGTGACGCTACGCAGGTCCCCGTTCTGTGGCCAGGAAAAGGAGGACTGCTCCTGGTTGACTGGCAAGAATGGAGTGGCGATGAAAAGCAAGAAGCCCAGCAAGCCGGAGACGATCGCGAGGGTCGTGATCCGACTGCTGGTGCCACTCTTCGGGGCCTGGTTCGCCTGTGGCGGCGCGGTGGGGTTCACCGAGCTTCCGGGCCCTTGATCTGGCTGTTTATTATTCTGCTGCTGCACCGTAGACACGGCTAATAACTGTACGTTACCGCCGGTCAAATGTGGACTAGTACGCGCGTGGCCTTAGTTACGCACGGCGACGGCAAACGGTCCAATCTGCGTGACATCCCAGTGCTTCTGGAACGCGCTCGCCGGGAAGTGGACGGTGCGGAAACGGACGTTCGGCTGGTTCGGGTAGATGTCATCCGCGATGAGGTAGGAGAACTCCGCTTCCTCCATCGGGGTGGCGTCGCGACCCGCCGGCCCACCTTCCTCGGCTGGCACCTCGCCACGCAGGACGAGGGCGTCTGGCGCGGTCCACCCTTCTTCCTCGGCTGCCCGATCCATCGCGGCGATGAGCTCATCTGGGTCGGTGATCTGTGTCCAGGACTCGATTTCCTCGTTGCGCCGCTCGAACTCTCCCAGCGGGTTGGCGTAGTGGGCAGTCATCGCCTGATACACGTGATAGGGGTAAAAGCTCATGAAGTGCTGCTCATCGGTGAGGATGGTCGCCCCGGAGCGCTTCCCCAGCTTTTCAGCGAGGTGCTCGTCGATCTGCGCGTAGTAGACGGTGGCGTCCGCGGGCATGCGGTCACCGCGCATGGCGTTGCCGTCGGCGTCCGTGTAGGCGGTATCGATCTTCTTCTCGTGATTCATTGGGATATCGATCGCGTAGTAGAGCGTCCCGAATGCCAGGATCGCGGCGAACACGCGCGTCACACCGCGGGACTTCGCGGGGTCCACGGTCGCCGGGTAGAACTTCGGCATCCCCACACCCCGCAGGTCGATGATCGCCAGCGCGCCGGCCACGGCAAAGAGCAGCGCGATCGGCAGCGCCACGCGGAATCCCAGCAGGGTCGTGCCGAGCAGCGGCATGGCCATGGAGGCGACCGCCCAACCGTAGGCGGTGAGGATGCCGACCAGCAGGGCGCGGGCGTCGTCCTGACGGTGGCGGGCAACCAGCCAGACCAGACCGATCAGGGTCAGAACACCGAGCGCGGAGAGGTCGAAGAAGGGCATCATCAACGCGGTGCCATCTTCGGGGAGGTAGTGCTGTGCCTTGCCCGTTGGACCGTGGGGCTGGGTGAGTAGCGCGCGCAGGTAGGGGAACCAGCCAAGCAGCGCGATGAGGATCGAGCCGACCCCCATGGCCAGCAGGCTCAGCAGCGGGCGGATTCCCTTCTGCCGGATCGCGGCGGCGATGGCCATGACCACCACCGAGAGTGCAGAGAGTGCCGTGAAGAGGGTGTACAGATTGGCAGAAAGTCCCAGGTAGACCATCACGCCGAACAGTGCCCAGCGGGAGCCGAGCAGTGCGTGGCGGGTCATCACCATTGCGGCTGGCATGCCCACCGCGACGATGGCCGCGTAGGGCTCCTCTGGGGCTACGTGCAGGGTCGCTACCGCCGTGACCAGCGCAACCGTCGCGCCGGAGGCCAGCGAGCCGGTGAGGTGGCGCCACAGGGGAACGAGCATGGAGAAGGCCGCAGCCAGGGTCATCAACGCCCAGGGCTGGTAGGCAGCCCAGCCCGCCAACCCGGTGATGCGTGCGAAGAGACCGCCGGTGAAGAACCACAGGCCGGGGTAGAAGCTCGGCATGTTCGGGTAGGCCATGTCCACCCAGCCCGGAGTGTCCGTCAGACGGGTCAGGAACTGGGTGCGGAAAGCCTGATCGACGCTCACACCATCCAGGTACAGGCTGGTGGCGGCCAGCGGGATACCGATGCTGGTGATCACCAGGCCCGCTGGAGCAAGGTAGAGCAGCACGGCGAGAACTCGGCGCTGCCAATTCGACCAGTTGGTTCGCGGGTGGAGCACGTAGTACACCGACACCGCAGCGAAGAGGATCACGAGCACAGAGCCGACGCTGCTCAGCGCCTTGAGCACGTAGCTGGTGTTATACGCCGGAAGGCTCGGCCTGGACATGATGAACCAGGCCACGACCGTCGCCACTGCCGCGACCGCGCCGGTGACCAGCATGTGCACGATTGTGCGCAGCGGGCTCAGGGCATCGGGCTGCGTTTCCGCAGTGCTGAATCCAGTGACGGATGCTTGGTTGTGCTCGACGGTCGTTCCGGTGTGCATGCGTATATCAAAACACATGCACACCGAAGGGCGGATTTAACCGCGCGGGCCGCGGAGCATGATGCCGCGGATCCCGCTGTGGAAACCATCGCGCAGGCCGACGCGCTGCGCCTCCGTCAGGGTGTATTCGTGAAGGGTATCGCAGGCGAACTGCAGGAGTGGGCGGTCGATCTCCGGGGGAAGGCCGCCGCCAGAGAGTAGGTGGGCGTTATCCTTCTGGGCCTCGCTCGCGGCGTTGTCGAACCACCAGACGGCGTACTGCTGGCCGATGTCGTAGGGGTTCTGCTCTCCCGCGGACGCCCAGACTTCGTTGGGGAGCGGGACGTAGCGGGAGCGCAGCTTGCGGTGGCGGGCCATCATGGATGGGTTTGGCTTTGGCTTCCGCGCTGCTTCCGGTGTGTCCTCGGTGGCCGTGGCTGGTTCCTGTGCCTGGGACTGGGCTGCCCCGCTCTGCTCAGCCGCGTTGTCCGGCGTCTTGTTGTCCGGCGCCGCGTCGTTCGGTGCTGCAGCACCCTGAGCTGCGACGGTGTTGGGGGTCGGTTGTGCCGTCGTTTCGGCGGACGGCTCGGACGTCGCTGGTTCGGCGGAGGCAGTAGGTGCCGGACCCGGCTTGGGTCCGGGCTTCGGCGCAGACTTGGGTGCGGCGGGGTGCGCCGCGGGGCTTGGGGCGGCCGACGGGGACTCTGCCTGCTCATCCGTCGTGGTGGCTGCCACAGCAGCGTTGGTCTGTACAGCGCTTGCCGGTGCATCCTCGGATCCTGCGGCCGTGGCCGAAGCCTGTTCGGGTGCTGCCGCGGAGGTCGGCTCCGTGGCGGTTTCGGCCGGCGCGTTGTCCCCGGCCGCGGTGTTGTTGCCCGCTTCTGCCGTGGGCTCGGTGACCTGCTTGTTGTGCTCCATTTCCGGAATGACGCTCGGTCCGGACTCTTCGGGCTCTTCTGCATCGCCGAGGGGCTTGAAGTCCGGGCTGGGGCTGTCCTCGCCCTGCGTTTCCCCAGGGATTGGGGTGGTGCTGGCATTGGCGGGCAGCGGTCCCTCCAGGATCTGCAGCCGCATCGTGTCCCGGAAATCCTCGCGAGGGTCGAGGATCGTGGTGGTATCGCAGGCGAAGCGCAGCTGCGAGGACATGGAGTCCCAGCCGAAGCCGTAGAGGTGCACGCGAATGCCCGCATTCACGGCCTCTTCCACGCCGGGCAGCATGTCCGCGTCGCCGGAGACGAGGACGATATCCGAGACGTTGCCACGGACGGCGGCGAGCACCATATCCGCGACCAGGCGGGTGTCCACTGCCTTCTGCGTGCGGCGGTCTCCCCACTCGATGAGTTGGCCACTGCGTAGCTGCACGCCAGGTTCGCTGCGCAGGGAACGCTGGTAGCGGTGTGGTCCGGACTCTGGGATGCCGTCGTACCAAAATTGTCGGTGAATGGGCTGTTTGAGCTGGTCCTGGGCGATACGGCCCAAGGTACAGACGACCTCCGGAAGGTCGATTTCTAATTGCGCGCGGGCGCCGGTTTCCCAGGAGTTATAGAAGCTAGCTAGGAGATAAGAGGTATCGACGAAGATCTGTGTTCGTTCGAGCATGATGGGTCGGTTGTCCGTTTCTTTAGTTTCACAATTTTCAGTGCATTATCCATTGCGCACTGTACTTCTTGAGCGCCTGTGCGCGTGGCGCTTTCCCCTCTAGTGTGCATCAAAGAGTTGTTGTATGGTTGGTTACACAAGTAACTAACCGACTAGGTAGGGCGCGGTGTTGAACCGCAACCTGGTCGCACGGTGAACGTCAACCAAGCCCCATCGAGGGGATCGAACACGAATACAGGGAGGTGCCATGGAGGAAGCCACCACGCCGCTGTTTCAGCAAGTGGCTGAGCTCGTAGCAGATGCCATTGTGGACGGCTCCCTGCCAGAGGGGGAGCGGGCACCGTCGACGAACGAGCTCGCGGCCTTCCACGCAATCAACCCGGCCACCGCCCGCAAGGGCTTGAGCCTGCTGGTGGATGCCGGGGTGCTTCAGAAACAGCGAGGTATCGGCATGTTCGTTACTGAGGGCGCGCGGGAGAAGGTCATCGCGCAACGCAAGGAGGCCTTCGCCGGCCGTTACCTGGTGCCGCTGGTCGACGAGGCCGCGAAGCTGGACATGACCGCCAGCGAGCTCCGCGAGCTGCTGGGCAGCGTCGCTGAAAGCCGGGGGCTCTATGACTGACCCCAACAACGCACCGAAGCCCGTGCCCCGCGGGTTACTCCAGCCGCCAATGCAGAGCACCGGCGAGCAGGTAAAACACTGCCCTTCGAGCGGCAACTAGCCCAGAGCATCACGCTAGACCGTTAAGTCGACGCACCACGCGTCCCACCACACAGGAAGGCACAACAATGAACCACCTGAAAGAAAGCGTTGGAACGAGCATCCCGCCCCGCGCTACACCCAGCATCGAGCTATCGGAGCTGGCGGTCAGCTTCGGCAAGAAAACCCACCCGGCCGTCGACGGCATCAGCTTGCAGATCCCGGGCGGTCAGGTCTACGGACTGATCGGACGGAATGGAGCGGGGAAGACCACCCTGCTCCGGGCTATCGCGCAGCAGCTGAACAGCTCCGGCACGGTGACCCTGGACGGTCAGCCCATCCGCGATAACGAGTGGGCGCTGGAGCGCATCATTCTCGCCGGCCCGGATGCCACGTGGCCGCAGGACCTCCCGGTGCGTAGCGTGCTGCGGATCGCGGAGCTTCGTTGGCCAACCTGGGATCAGGCCTTCGCGGAGGAGATGATCCAGGCTTTCCGCATCGATACCAGCAAGCGGTTGCGCGCGATGTCTCGTGGTCAGCGTTCGGCGGTGAGCATCATCCTCGGCCTGGCAGCGCAGTGCCCGATCACCCTGCTGGACGAGCCCTATCTCGGCCTCGACGTGCAGAGTCGCGAGGCCTTCTACCAATTCCTCATGGCCGACCTGGAGCGCAATCCCCGCACGGTGATCCTCTCCACCCACCACCTCGGGGACGTCGCCCGACTGCTGGATCAGGTGATCATCATCGACGAGGGCAAGCTCCTGGAATCCGGCCCCCTCGAGACCGTCTCCGGCCGCATCCACCTGGTCTCCGGTCCCAGCCAGGCAGTGTCCGCCTTCCTCGAGCAGTGGTCTGCTTCCTTGCCCGTCGCCCCTTCTTCCTTCCTTATTAAGGACGTCACCAGCACCGGTTTGCGCAGGTTGACCCTCAGCTATGACCCCGAATCGCCGGAAGCCGTGGCGGCAGAGTCGGCAGCGCAACGCGCCGGTGTCCAGCTGAAGGCCGCGGACTTGGAGCAGGCGGTGCTCGCGCTCACCGGAGAGGTGGCCGGCGATGAGTAATAAGACGAGTGATCGGCATGCCCAGCCATTGGACGGTGGGATCAAGGTGGCGGAAAGCAAGGGGGTAGCGGGCGAGGCTTCGGCCCAGGTCCAGCGAGTGAACACCCGAGTGATGGGCCGGGTCTTCCTCTTCGCGTCGTGGCGGAGCGTGCTGTGGAGGGTGCTCCTCGTAGTTCTCATCAGCTTCCTCGCGATCGTTGGCGAGGCGGAACACCGGCCAATGAACTTCTTTTATGCCATCTTCCTGGGTGGTGCTGTGGGAAGCGTGCACTTGGTATTCCAGCCGAAGGGCGAAGAACTGCGGGCGTTCGGGCTGACCACGGCGCAGATCCGCCGACTAGCGGCAGCTATGTGGGGGATGGCGCTGCCGGCCTCGGCGCTTTATCTCCTCATTGTCGTGGTGATTTCTCGGACCGCTAACGGCATGCTGACCTCGGGAAAGCTTCTGCTCTCCTGCCTTGTGGGCTATCTGCTTCTTCTTGCTTACGCCGTCTACCGGGGCTGGAGTGCGCAGGTGGAGATTCGCAATGACGCGGTGGGTGAGCAAGACATCCTGGTCCGAGCGGAGAAGGCGAAATCGCGGAAGGCGGCGTCGAGCTCTGAAGGTGGAGCCGTTACCCCGGCAGGCTCGAATGCGGAGGACTTGAGCCGCGAAGAGCAGGCGGCTTTCGAAGCAGACACGGCATTCGACGCGGCGGTGATCCAACCACTGCGCCTGCTGGGGCGCACCTTGGCGAAATGGGAGTGCGGTATCGCCTTGGCTCTTGGCCTCGTGTTGGCATTCTGGCCCTGGGCGGCGGATACGATCGGCGCCTACCTAGGGATCGCACTTGTTGGCGCCCTCATCGGGAGCAGGTGGCTGCTCACTGCGTACGGGCTGCCAAAAAACTATGTTCAATGGTTGGCCTTTGGCGGAAGTAGGCGGGCATGGCGTAAAGCTGCGCTGGTGGGCACTGTTAGGACCAGCTGGTCGGTGCCCTTGGTCATGGTCCTAGTCGGTTATCCCGCGTTGCTGAATAGTGAGAGCACGCTCCGGGAGCAGTTCAGCGGAACAGAGATTCTGGCGGGTGCGCCGATGCTGGGGCTGATCGTGCTCTTCCTCATTCTGGGCACCACGTTGTTAACTGCACTCGCCACGTTGCGGTGGCCAAAGGCCGGTGCGCTGACGCTTGGGGGTTTCCTCGCCTACGGCATGGCAATGGTGACAGTGTTCTGTTTCCAGTTGTTCTTCACTGGAGACGTTGATCCGTTACCGAGAGCGGCCATCGGTGTCCTTATCTCTGCGTTCTATGTGGCGATAGCGGTGTGGGTCTTCTACGCCCGCATCATCAAGCAGGATGCTCGGAACGCCGGCCACATTCAGACATTGGGCGAATAGCGTCCGTGCCCACAGAGAAACCCCAGTTCATAAACGATGTTGAGCTGGGGTTTTGTGTTTGTTGTGGGCTGTGTGTAGATTATTGATCTGCAAGCGAGGCCGACAGGCTCGGTGCGAACGGGGGAATCAAGATCCTTAACGGTTTTTCTTCTGTGTTTGCATCTGGTTCTTGGATGGTGTAGCTTAGCAATCCTGCAAGATCGCCGGTTATTACCGGGTGGTTGGATTTCCCTTCGGTCTTGTTTCTTGTCACCGAGTGTGTGAACGCTAAGTGATCGTGAGTTTTTCTCCGGTTTGCTTCTG
>NZ_KV823477.1:0-9097 GCF_001815965.1 Corynebacterium sp. HMSC22B11
TGTGGGAGAGTAAGACGCCGCCGGCATTAAACTTTCATAGTGGTGGTGCGACGGGTTGTTGGTTGTTCCCGTTTAGTACGGGTGATGATCAGCAACGTGTCGCACCACCACTTTTTTTATTTTCCTATAGCCCCCAAACCAACGGGGGCTTTTGGTGTCTCAACCCTAGATACCCGAACCGGAGTGAATTCGAAGAAGCTGGACGGCGCACAAAATGAACGAAATCGCCAAGGACCCACGCCGCTGGTTCCTCCTCGCCACCGTTGGCATGGGAGTGTTCCTCGTCTGCCTGGACAACACAGTCCTCTACACCGCCCTCCCAACCATCGTCGCCGAACTCGATGCCACCGCACCCCAGATGCTGTGGATCATCAATGCCTACCCCATCGTCATCTGTGGGCTTCTCATGGGCACCGGCACCCTCGGTGACAAAGTCGGGCACCGGCGTCTGTTCATCATCGGCCTCAGCATTTTCGGTCTCGCGTCCGTGCTGGGCGGTTATAGCCCCAATGTCGCCACCCTTATCACCGCTCGGGGCCTGCTGGCCATCGGCGCGGCCACGATGATGCCCGCCACTCTCGCCCTCATCAGGCATACCTTCGAAGAACCAGCCGAGATGAACCTCGCGATCGGCATCTGGTCGGCCCTCGCCACCCTCGCCGCCGCGTTCGGCCCGGTGGTCGGTGGACTCCTCCTCGAATACTTTCGTTGGGGCTCCGTCTTCCTCATGAACGTCCCCATCGTCCTAGCTGCGCTCATCGCGTTGCCCTTCGTCTCCAAACGCGACGAACCCAACCCGGACCAGGCTTGGGACTTCCGTTCAGTCCTGCAGGCAATGATTCTGCTGGTCTCCTTTGTGCTCTTTATCAAGCAGCTCGCGCACCGACCCGTCGACTGGAGGGTCGTCGCCATCGCCATTGCGGTGGCGCTGATCTTCGGCTTTCGGTTCACGAAGCGTCAGGGCAAATTGCAAGAGCCGCTCCTGGACTTCGGCATCTTCCGCTCCCCGCCATTCCTCTCCGGCGTCTTCGGCGCAGGACTAGCGATGTTCGCGGTCGCAGGCTTCGACTTCCTCACCACCCAGCGCCTCCAGCTGATTGACGGCTTCAGCCCACTGCACGCAGGCGTGTACGTCACCATCGTCGCTGTTGGTTCCCTGATCAGTTCCCTCACCGCCGGCCGGCTGTACACCGTTCATGGCGCGAGGCCGTTCATCGCCGGGGGCATGGCAGTGGGCGCCCTTGGTGCGATCATCGTTGCCGTTGGCTCCAAGGCTAATTCCAACGCAGTGATCCTCACCGGGCTCGGGATTCTTGGGATTGGGCTCGGTGCGTCCATGGCCGTGTCATCGATCGCGATGATTGGAGGGGCACCGCCGAACCGTGCAGGTATGGCCTCCTCCATCGAGGAGGTCTCCTACGAGCTCGGTGCGCTGATGTCCGTCGCCATCCTCGGCAGTGCGATTACCCTCGTCTATTCCATCTTTTATGACGTCAACGCGCCCGCCCTCGCAGGCTCACACGGATCTGCGGGGCACGAGCCGAATGTGAGCCTCCAGGACGCCGTCCAATTCGCCGCCGGTCTTCCCGACGGCTCCGTGAAGGCAACGGTTCTCCAGCATGCGCACGACTCCTACCTCAGCGCATATACCCTGACAGCCCTCATTGTTGTCCTCGTGTTGGCCGCAGGCGCGCTGTACACGAACCGGTTGCTGCGCCACCGCGAGCCAGGCGAATCGGAGATTGTCTAAAACAGTGCCGCCAAGCTGTCCTGAGGCGGTTGGCCGACCACGGGGGGTTCTTGTCCCGAGACGTCCCGGGACGGCCTGGGACAGCGACCGCCTAGATCGTCGAGAACTCGCGTAGCTCACCGGTCAATGGATCCTCGAAACGCAAACGCTGAGCCGTGAGCTCCATGGGGCGGCCGAAATCCTCCTCGCCAGCAAATGGTGGGCTCGGCAGCGGCGCGCTCGGGTCGTGTAGTGCCGCATCCGCAAGCTCCTCGTAGAGAGGGTCGTTGAGGATCGGCAGCCCTAGGGTTCTCAGGGCGACGCGCAGCTGGTGAGTCTTGCCCGTCTCCGGCACCAGTTCCCAGACCAGCACTTCCCGCTCCCGAGGGGTGGGGTCCGTGGCGGTTGCGAGCGTGCGGCGCTCAGCTCGCAGCCCCACCACCTTGGTCAGCGCATTCGGTGGTGTGGGAAACATATCGTGACCAGGGGAGGCGTCCGCCGAGCCGGACTCTTGAGCGGCGCAAGCCTCGATCACCGCAGCCTCTGGTTCGACAAGATAAGTGGCCAGCCGGCCCCGTTCCTTCACCATGTGGTGGCGAAGCAGCCACGGCCTCTCCGGCGTCGGCGCGGGCCACTCCCGCCATCCCCGGAATCGTGGGAGAGGAGAGAAGGGCGCCTGATCAGCGGGCAGAGTCACGGCCTCGTAGGTCTTCTCCGGTACCCGTTCATCGAAGAGGCGCTGGTACGGGCCCCGAACCTCGGGCCGCACCGTGAACATCAATACGCCACGGGTCAGCCGGTCCAGCCGGTGGGCTGGGCTCAGCTCGGGGATTCCGAATTGCCGGCGTGCTCGGACCAGGGCGGTCTCCACGATGTGCTGGCCCCGTGGCAAAGTCGCCATGAAAGGCGGCTTATCAACCACCAGCAGGTTGGCGTCCTGAAATAGGAGGCGCAATTGACCAGGGACCGGGCGCTCGGGGGCGGGTCGGCGGTAGAAGTTGATGTAGCGACCGGGACGGATGACGTCGCTGGGGGAGAGGGGGCGACCGGCGTCGTCGACGACCTCCCCGGCGGCAAAGCGTTCCAGCAGGGCGGCCTCGTCGTCCTCGGGGTGGCGGTGGCGCTGGGCAGAGATGAGCTCGCGGAGGAAGTCGAGGGCCGTGGTGGGCTCCGCCGTATGCGGCAAGGCCACCCGGGAGGGATTGAGGCCATCCTTAATTGCGAGGGGAACCATTAGGGTGCTAAAACTTTCTTCATGGATCTCAACGTGATTATGAACTCGCTCGCCAGCTTCTTCGCTACCGACTTCGGCCGTGTGGTCAAGGGCTTCCTCCAGGTGCTTTGGGAGCTGATCTCCCCATCCAACGCACCGGGCGCCCACGACGTCCCGCTGCCGGAGCCTAAGAAGCCTTAATTCACCACAAGACCCCTCCAAAAAAGGGGTCTTTTTCGTCTGATTCCTCCGGTTATTGGAAATCAATTCATTGCGGTAGCGAGCGCAATGAAAAGCCAGGATAATGGGGGTAGGACAAAAGTTCTATTGGGAAGGACACAGTCGCGATGAGCGATCAGCCACAGAATACCAACTCCGGACGCGAGATTATCGTCGCAGTGGACGGCTCCGAGGCCAGCAACACCGCTGTTCTCTGGGCAGCTAACGCCGCGCTGAAGCGCAATCAGCCGCTGAAGCTCGTCTCCGCGTACACCATGCCGCAGTTCATGTACGCCGACGGCATGGTTCCGCCGCAGGAGCTTTACGACGACCTCGAGGGTGAGGCTAACGATCGCATCGAGACCGCCCACGAGCTGGTTCGCAACTTCAACGCGGATATTAAGGTCTCCCACGCGGTGAAGGAGGGCTCCCCAGTGGACATCCTCCTGAACTTCTCCCGCGACGCGGAGATGATCGTCATGGGCTCCCGCGGCCTGGGTGGGCTTTCCGGCCTGGTCATGGGCTCCGTCTCCTCCGCGGTCGTCTCCCACGCCGACTGCCCGGTCGTGGTCGTGCGCAAGGACAGCGACGTCAGCGAGGAGTCTAAGTACGGCCCGGTCGTCGTCGGTGTCGACGGCTCCGAGGTGTCCCGCCAGGCGATGGAGCAGGCCTTCCGCGAGGCATCTGCCCGCGGCGCTAGCCTCACCGCCGTGCACGCCTGGAATGACTCCCAGTTCTACGCCTCCTACGCCGGCCTCAACGCCGGCGAGCAGGAGAAGGCCGAGCACATCGCCCTGCTGAAGCAGGAGATCGCGCCGTTCGCTGAGCGTTACCCGGACGTGAAGGTCACCGAGATCATCGCTCGTGATCGTCCGGTCGGCGCCCTGCAGGACGAGGCTGAGGGCGCGCAGCTGCTCGTCCTGGGTTCCCACGGTCGCGGTGGCTTCCGCGGCATGCTGCTGGGCTCCACCTCCCGTGCGCTGCTGCAGTACGCGCCGTGCCCGATGATGGTCGTGCGTCCACGCAACAAGTAGGATGCTTGACTGAGTTCTTTTCCCCTGGCCTGACTACCCATGGCCGGGGGAGAACTTTATTGACTGAAAAGAAGAGGAAGTGACCGAGGGATGGGGCCCGCCAAAAAGGCCACGGCGAAGAAAGCTGCGGTGAAGAAGACCACCGCCAAGAAGGCCACGAAGAAGGCCACCTCCAGGCGGCGTAACCGCCCGGGGCCTCGGCAGCGCCTGCTGGCCAGCGCCACGAACCTCTTCACCACCGAAGGCATCCGCGTGATCGGCATCGACCGCATCCTCCGGGACGCGGACGTCGCCAAGGCCAGCCTCTACTCCCTCTTCGGCTCCAAGGACAACCTCGTGGTCGCCTACCTCGAGGCGCTCGACCAGAAGTGGCGCGAGGACTGGGAGGAGCTCGCCAAGGATCGCGAGAAGCCGGAAGAGCGCATCATCGCCTTCTTCGACCTGTGCATCAAGACCGAGCCGGAGAATAACTACCGCGGCTCTCACTTCCAGAACGCCGCCAGCGAATACCCGCGCCCGGAGGTGGAATCCGAGGTGCGCATCCGCGAGGCCGCGATGGCTCACCGCACCTGGGTTCGCGAGACCATGGCCGAGCTGCTCACCGAACGCTTCGGTTACACCTCCCGCTCGCTGGCTGATCAGCTGATGATCTTTCTCGACGGTGGCCTCGTGGGCTCGAAGATGAACCGCCACGTCGGCCCCCTGGAGACCGCTCGGGACATGGCCAAGCAGCTGCTGCTCACCGTCCCGATGAGCTACTACATCTAGCCAGGACCAGAGCCTGGGCTCGCCCGCGCCGCTGCGTCGGCCGCATTTCGCCGTGGCACGGCTACTGGGTGCTAGTTGCGAGTACTAGTTGCGGCTAGCGGCGGTGCCGGCCGGTGCGCCGCTTCTGCCGCTTAGCGACCCTCTTCTCCTCTTTCTTCTCCATGCGGCGCTGCAGCTGCAACTCGTTGTGGGCGTGGAATTCCTCCGTATACGGGTGGGTCTTATCGCTCCACAGGTGGATGCCCTGCGTGATCGTCAGGGTGCACAGGTTATTTGTCAGCCAGTACACGAAGACCATCACCGGCAGTGGGCCCAGCAGCCCAAACAGGATCGGCATGAAGAACACGATCGGCAGCATCACCTTCAGCAGTCCCAGCGCGAAATAACTGAACCCCTGGTTCGGGTCCATCGTCGCCTTCGTCCGCCGGATCGAGAAGATCATGTTCGTCGCCGTGAAGGTACTGGCCAGCAGCACCATCGGCAATGCCACCCGCAACACGCTCGCCTGATCCGTGCCCAGGTTCGCCAGGGACTGCTCCGGCATCTGCACGTAGGTGATCAGCGGGACGCCGAAGATACGGGCATGCATGAAGGTGTAGACGTCCTCGTCGGAAAGGGGACCGAAACCGTGCAGGTTATTCGGATCCACCACGCCGTTCGGACGCGCCACCCGCAGCAGCATGCGGTACAGGCCGATGAACACGGGGATCTGGATCAGCGCCGGAAGGCAGCCGTCCCGCATCCGGTAGCCGCCCTCGAGCTGCATCTGCTTGCGCCGCTTGTTGAGCTCCTTGCGGGACTCCGCGTCAGTGCGCCCCGCGTACTCCTGGCTCAGCTCGTGCAACTGCGGGCGCAGATTGGCGAGGTTACGGGAGGAGCGGATCTGGCGCAGGGTCAACGGCGCGAGCAGGCTACGCACCGTCAGCACCAGGAAAATCACCGCCACGATCCAGGCCACGCTGGGGGCAATGCCGAAGACCTTGGTGAAAAGCACGTGCCAGAGCTTGAGCACCAGCGCAACCGGGTATTCGACGATAATCATGAAAAGAACCTTAGCGTGTAACGTAATGCGCATGAGCGACGGTAAACACCGCCGGAAGCTGGACCCGATCAGCGTCCTTGGCGAAATCTTCGTAACCTTCGGGGTGATCGCCCTGCTCTTCGCATTCTACGAGGTGTACTGGACCGATATCTCCTCGGGACGCGAGCAGGCCCTCGTGGCAGGAGACCTCGATAACCAGTGGGATTCCCGGAACCCGCGACCGCTCACGGAGATCACCGAAGGCGCGGCCTTCGCACGTCTGCACATCCCCTCCTTCGGCAGCGATTTCAACTTTGCCGTGGTCAAAGGCACCAGCGATGCTGACCTGACGAAGGGGCCGGGCCAATACCTCGAGAGCCAGGACCCCGGCGAGCGAGGCAACTTCGCGATGGCTGGCCACCGCGTCGGCCGCGGATCCCCATTCAACGACCTGGGCCTGCTGAAGACCTGCGACACCGTCGTCGTCGAGACCGCCGGATCGTGGAACATCTACCGGGTGCTGCCCATCGACGTCCCCGCCGATCAGCGCCAGGCCGCGGCGGCGGAGTGCCTGCCCGAGAACCTTGCGGAACAGATGTCCAGCGGGCCGTATGCGGGCATCCAGGGGCGCCACATCACCCTGCCCAGCGACATCAACGTCATCAACCCGATCCCCGGGGCTCCCGGGCTGGAGGTCGGGCCCGAGGACGCGGCCCTGCTGACGATGACCACCTGCCACCCGCAGTTCTCTGATGCGGAGCGCATGATCGTCCACGCTGTTCTCGAGAAGAAGGAACCCAAGTCCCCCGGCTACGTGCCGGCAGAGCTCACGGAGGTCTAGTCCATGTACGCCGCACTCTGGAGAATGCTGCCCGGCCCGTGGTGGGTGAAGCTGATCATCACGCTCGTGGTGCTGGTCGCCATCTTCCTCCTGCTGATGGAGGTAGTTTTCCCGTATATCGGCCCGATGATGCCGTGGACGAGCGTGGCCGTGGACTAAGCGGGCCGCTGGCGGGGCCTTAAGTGACCGCCAGCGTCGCAGGCGCGCCGGGGGCAGCTGTGCGGGAGCTGCGGAGGACCAGGGTAGTGGGGGACGCCCGGCTTAGAGCTTGAGGTTCTTGATCGTCTCGGTGGCGATCTGCTCCGCCTTCAGGGACTGCTCCTGGGCGGTGAAGACGACGACGGCGGTCTGGTCCTTCCACACCGCGTAGACGGCACCCTCGCCGTCCTTGCCGCCGCTGCGGCCGCCGCTCCAGCCCTCGGGCTTCAGCGCTTTCAGTGTGGAGTCCACGGGGGCGGCGTGGTCGACGACGGCGACGGCGTCCTTGTTGCTGGTCATGTGGCGCACCATGACTTGTGCCTGAGGGACGTCCTCGTAGGACCAGAAGACGCACGCCGGCGGATCGAAGCGTCCGTCGAGGCCCGTGGCGGTCCACCGCTGGCCCGTGGTCGTCTGCAGCCACTCGCCGTCGAGATAAGGGCAGCGAGTTTCGGAGTCGCCCTGCCCCACTGGTGCGGGCAGGGTATCGACGGGCAGTTCGGTGCCCTTCACTCCCGGGACCGGTTCGCCGGGCAGGAGACCGTCCTTCGACTGCTGGGCTTCCGTGTTCTGTTCTGGCTTATCGCCGCCAATCGCAGAACAGCCCGCCATCGCGAGGGAGCCGATGAGCAGAATAGCTGCACTGGCTCGCGCGACGGGGCGGGCAGGAGAAATGCGAAGGGTAGAAAGCGCCATGGTCGAAATACTAGTGCGCGCAGCGCGTTTTCACGAAGTGTGGTTTAGGAGTGTGCTGCGTCGTACTTATCGACAATATCCTGCGGAATGCGGCCGCGGTCGGAAACCTGAAGGCCGTTAGCCTGTGCCCATTCGCGGATAGCTCGGTTGCGCTCTGGGCTATTGGTGCTCTGTGGCGCGCGGCGGGTATTGGTGCGCTGAACGCGACGAGCAACTGCGATATAGGGAGCGAGTGCTTCCTCGAACTTCTCTCGGTTCGCGGTCGAGACGTCCATCGAGTAGGTCACGCCATCAACGGCGAACTCCACGACATTAACGTCCTCTGCGGCGAGTGGCGCGTTGTCGATATCGTCAAAATACTGGGTGATCTCTTTGCGTGCCATTGTGTGCAGCAACTCCTGAATCGATGATTTAGGGATTTTAAAGAAATGCTACCCAATATTCGATTAGAAAGAAATGGCCATTAAAGAATGGCCGAAGAAAGCGGCTAATAAGTAGCCAAGATCACGTGGTTGCTAACCACGCTTGGTGGCGATCTGCGCCTCGACGAGATCGAGCTCCTTAGATACGGATTCCAGAACTCGCTTGCGCTGATCTTCGCCCATCGAGCCAGCATTATCAATAGCCTCGATCAGAACATCCATGCGGTCATTGACGTCCTTAGCGAAACCGGAAGGCACGCCCTTGTCCACGGACTTCTGGATCTGCTTAATGCGTGCGCGCTGCGGGGCGCCGTCCGCTGGGAAGGAACGCAGCGCAGACGCAGCAGCGCCGCGAGCCTGCGTGGTGACGGTGCCCTTGCCCTGCAGCTGGGTTAGCGCGCGATACACCAGCGGAACCACCACCGGGGCAGCGACGCGCGAGGCACCAATGAAGCGCAGCACGTTGCGGGAGTTGAAGCGGCCGGCCTTGAGCTGCTCGATGGACGCCTTCGCCATCTGCTCCTCGTGCTTACGGCGGTTCTTCAGCTCCTTAGCGTCGAGCTTGCGCACCTGCTTGGCGGTCTTGCGGAGGTACTTCTCCTTAGCCTTCTCCAGCTTCGCGGCCTCCTTGGCATCTACCTTGGCCCGAGTCTTTGCGGCCTTAAACGCAGCCTTGCGTTCGATACGGCGCTTCCGCAGATTCTTGAATAGACCCATGATTCTCCTCATTAATGCGATTAGTCGCGGTACACACACGCCAAGCCCTCGCCAGGCTTGGGGAAAATGGCTAACTTCCCACCACTTTAGCGAACGCGTGGCGACCCGCGGGGCAATACCGGGGTGGGGCGGATGCAGTCGTAGGCTGGCGGCTTTCCGCGCTTCGGCCGCAGGGGTGCTCCCCGGCTAAGCTAGGGCAGTTGTGAGGGTGCTGTTGCAAAGTTGGGGCAGTAGGAAGA
>NZ_KV823478.1:0-27359 GCF_001815965.1 Corynebacterium sp. HMSC22B11
GGCCGCCACATCATGGTGATGTGGCGGCCGCCTGTGTGTCGCACGTAGCGACGAGAGGGGTGAAGAGGCGCTTAGCCCTGAGCGGACTCGATAGCCTTCTTCATGTCCTCGGTGGCCTTGTCGATTTCGCGCTTCTGGGTCAGCGCTGCGTAGGAGTTATCCTGCACCGCCTTGGACAGAGCGTCGTAGGTCGGGGATGCCGGACGCGGCTTCGCGTTCTCCAGGGAGACCTTCAGAGCCTCCATGTACGGGAACTCCTCCTGGATGTCCTCCTCGTCGTAGATGCTTGCCAGCACCGGCGGGAAGGATGCCTTGGCGAAGGAGCGCTGGTTCTCTTCAGTGATGATGAACTCGATGAACTCCTTGGCCGTGGCCTTGTGCTTGGAGTTGATGTTGATGCCGTTGTTGTAGCCACCCAGGGTGGACACGCCGACGCCGTCCTTACCGACCAGCGGGGAGACCTCGGTCTTGCCCTTCACCGCGGAGCCCTCCTCCTCGGCGTTGGTGTACATGTACGGCCAGTTGATGGCCATCGCGGTCTGGCCCTGCGTGAAGGCGAGGTTGACCTCTTCCTCGGTGGCGCCGGTGGAGCCGGAGGAGATGGTCTTGTCCTGGTAGGCGTCCACCAGAGCCTGCAGGCCTTCCTGGGACTTCTCATCGGTGACGGTGACGTTGCCGTCCTCGTCCATGATGGCCCCGCCCCAGCCGCGCATGAAGCTATCGGTCATGACGGTCAGGCCCTCGTACTGCTTCAGGGTTGCGGTCAGGCAGTCCTGGTCCTTGACTTCCTTGCACTGCTCGACGAGCGCGTCCCAGTTCTCCGGGACGTCCTTGACGATGTCGGTGTTGCGGTACAGCAGCTGTGCGTTGGTGTTCTGCGGCAGCGCGTAGAGCTTGTCGTTGTAGGTCGCGGACTCCACGGTCGGCTTCAGCAGCTTGCTGGTGTCGACCTCGAGGTCGCCCTCCAGCGGTGCGAGCCAGCCGTTGGCTGCGAACTGGGCGGTCCAGACGACGTCCAGTGCCATGACGTCGATGTCGTCCTGACCTGCCTGCAGGGACTGCACCAGGGTGTCGCGCTGGGCATCGGCCTCACCGGCGAGCTCCTGGAGCTTCACCTGCTCGTCCGGGTGCTCTTCGTTCCACGCGTCGATGATCGGGCGGAGCTTATCGGTGTCGTTCTTGCCCATCGCGAAGGTGATGGGGCCACGGGCGTCGGCGCCCTCCTGGCCCTTGGCGGAGTCGTCGGAGCCGCCGTCGGAGCAGGCTGCCAGAGCCATGCCGGATGCTGCGAGGATGGCCAGCATCTTCTTGTACTGGTTTGCCATAGTGGAGCCTTTCTAGAAGGTATTCCCGGCTGACCTTCCCGGCGAAAGATGCAGGGAAGCCACCCACCGCCGCGCCGCTGGGGCGCGCTGGTGAGTGGCAGTCAGCGGGAAAGCTGAAAAGTCTGCACCCCAAGTTTAGGTAATCGGGGGGTAGATCCCACGATGAATATCTTTCTAGTGGTTAATTCTAGCCCCGGCCGTTACCCCCGACCCGCTCCTGGGTCTGGGCGTCGAAGAAGTGGATCCGGGCGCCTGCCGCCGGTGTGAGCACCACGGTCTGCCCGATGGCGGGCTGCCCGCCCGCCCCACCCCGGGCCACGAGGGTGCCGTAGTCCGTCTCCGCATAGATATAGGAGTCCGCGCCGAGCTCCTCGACGAGGCTGACCTCGCCGCGGACGCCGTTGGCCGAGCCCTCGGTATCCACGGTGAGGTGCTCCGGGCGCACGCCCACGATCAGCTCCTTGGCTCCACCATTGCCCGCGTAGCCGGCCGGCAGGGTCTCATCGAAGCCCGGCAGCGGCTCGGTGGTGCTCAGCAGGTTCATCGCAGGCGAGCCGATGAAGCCCGCCACGAAGGCGTTATCCGGGTTCTCGTAGAGCTCCTTCGGGCTGTCCACCTGCTGCAGCACGCCGTCCTTGAGGACGGCCACGCGGTCACCCATCGTCATCGCCTCCACCTGGTCGTGGGTGACGTAGACGGTGGTCACCCCCAGGTTTTTCTGCAGCTTCACGATCTGGGCGCGGGTCTGGACGCGCAGCTTGGCGTCCAGGTTGGACAGCGGCTCATCCATGAGGAAGACCTGCGGCTCGCGGACGATCGCCCGGCCCATGGCCACGCGCTGCCGCTGGCCACCGGAAAGGTCCTTCGGCTTGCGGTCCAGGAACTCCTGCAGGCCCAGGATCTCCGCCGCGCGATCCACCCGCTCGGCGATCTCGGACTTCGAGCGCTTGGCGACCTTGAGCGCAAAGCCCATGTTCTCCCGCACCGTCATGTGTGGGTAGAGGGCGTAGTCCTGGAAGACCATCGCGATGTCGCGAGCTGCCGGCTCGGTGCCAGTGACGTCCTTGCCGCCGATGGCGATGTGCCCGCCGCTCGTCGCCTCCAGGCCGGCGAGCGCGCGCAGCGTGGTGGACTTTCCACAGCCGGACGGGCCCACGAGCACCAGGAACTCGCCGTCGGCGATGTGCAGGTCGAGGTCCCGCACGCTGGGTCGCTCCGCGCCGGGGTACTGGATCGTTACGTCATCGAATTTCACGTCGGCCATGGGGAAGATGATACTTCAGGACGACGAGCCCCCGACCCAGCCGACCCTAGAATGTCGAACTATGCCCGAAAACAATGTACCCGGCGCGCTCGGCCACAACCCGCTGAGCACCGGCCCCCTCGGCTCCAACCCGACGTGGTGGCGCGACCCGGCTCGGCGCCTGCAGTTCCTCGTCATCTCGCTGCTTTTCCTCCTGCTTTCCTTTCCGGAGATTGGCTTCGCCTCCGGCCAGTCTGGGGGTTGGCAGGCGCCGATACTCCTCGCTGGTCTCGCCATCTCCTACGCGGGCTTGGTTGTGCAGCAATGGCGCGTGGAGCTGGGGGTGGCGATGATCGCGGTCGGCCTGGCCCTCTCCGCCCTGTCCGGGGGGTTAGCTGTGTTACTCGGGTATCCGCTGGTGTGCTGGCAGGTGTACGTCATTCGGGCGCACCTGCCGCGGCGACGGAGGATGTGGCTGGCTATTGCAGTGGTCGGCAGCCTCGCGGCGATTACCTGGCAGTTCATCGCGGACCGGTTGTATAACCCGATCTTTTCTGAGCAAATCACCCTAAAGGAGGTGCTGGCCGACCCGGAGATTTGGATGACCATCGGCATGGCCAGCCTGCTGGCCCTGGTGTCCATCGCCCTGTGCTGGCAATTCGGCAAGCAAGCCCACCGGCGCCAGGAGGAGGTCGCCAACCTGGCTGCCCGCGCGGAACTGGCCACGGTCTCCGAGCGCAACCGCATCGCCCGCGAGATGCACGATATCGTCGCGCACTCCCTGACTGTCGTGATCGCGCAGGCTGATGGTGGCCGATACGCCGGGCGCAAGGACCCGGAGAAGGCCATCGAGGCGCTCGAGACGATCTCCGCCCGCGGCCGCGAGGCGCTGACGCAGATGCGCAGCCTGCTCTCCGTCCTCCACACGGAGGAGGGTCGGGACGTCGCGGCGACCCCGGGGATCTCCGGCATCCAGGACCTCATCAGCGACGCTAACCGCTCCGGCGCCCACGCCACCCTCGCCGTCGAGGGTGAGGAGGTTCCGCTCGACGAGGCGAAGGGGCTGACCGTCTACCGTGTGGTGCAGGAGTCCCTTACGAACGTCATTAAGCACGCGGGCCCCGTCGAGGTGCGCGTCCGCCTGCTGTGGGAGGACGCGCGCCTGACCGTCATGGTGGATAACGCCCCGGGCGAGGAGCAGCTGACGGGTAGCGGCCGGGGACTGACGGGTATTAAGGAGCGCGTGCGGATCCACGGTGGGAAGGCCAGCTGGGGGTCGAGCGCGCTCTTCCCCGGCGGCTGGAATGTCACGGCCACCATTCCACTCGGCGCGTAGGGGCTGCGTGTCTGACCGCAGTGCTACCGTGACGGCAGCAGTACAAAAGACAGAACTAGTTAACAAGGAACCGGACGAGACGAGGGGCGCACAAGCATGATCACCGTGGGATTGGCTGATGACCAGCAGCTCGTGCGCGCCGGCTTCGCGATGGTGCTGGACAGCCAGGATGACATCGCCGTGGCCTGGGAGGCAGCCGACGGGGCCGAGGCCTGCGAGCTGGCCGTAGCCCAGCCCGTGGACATGATCCTGATGGATGTGCAGATGCCCACCATGGACGGCATCGCGGCGACCCGCCGAATCCTCAACGAGCTCGCCCCCACGGGACCTGCGGGGGAACCGACCCGGGTGGTCGTCCTCACCACCTTCGATAGTGATAACTACGTCCTCGGCGCGGTCACCGCCGGGGCCAGCGGCTTCCTACTCAAGGACGCCGACCCGGAGGAACTCATCAACGCGGTTCGCACCGTCGGGGAATCCACGGCCGTGATCAGCCCGGCGGCAACCGCGAAGCTCATCCAGCGCCTGCGGGCGGACGGTGCCGCAGGCAGTGCCGCGTGGCAAGCGGGCTCGCCCTCGCCGGGTGTGCAAGCGGAGGACCCCGGCGCCACGGAACCGGCGGCGACGCGGCAGGGCAAGCCGGATGCCGAGGATGACCTCGGGCTGGTGGACCCGCTCACCCCGCGCGAACGGGAGATCCTCTGCCTCATCGCGATGGGGGAGAGCAACCAGGAGATCGCGGAGAAACTCTTCATCTCCCTACCCACGGTGAAAACCCACGTCGGGCGGGTTCTGATGAAGACCGGCTCGCGGGACCGGGTGCACGCCGTGCTCTTCGCCCTCAAACACCACCTCGTGGATCCGGAAGAGCTGCTGACCGCCGAAGGTTAAGCGTCAACCGGGTCAGGCACGCCAGCCCGGTGGAGGAACACAGCGGAACCACGGTGAGCCCTGGGGATGACCGGAAGGGCCGGACGTCATACCCCGGTATGAAAGAACAACAACGGCGATAATCATCCGACGGACCGATGTTCCAGGGTGGGGCTAGGCACGAAACTGTGAAGCATGATCACAGTTGAACAGCTCAGCAAGAGTTACGGAAAGAACAACGTCCTGAAGGACATCAGCTTCCACGTCCCGGACGGGCAGGTCACCGGCTTCCTCGGGCCGAACGGTGCGGGCAAGTCCACCACCATGCGCTGCATGCTCGGCCTGGACCGGCCAACCGCCGGGCACGTCACGTTCAGTGGCGAGTACCGCGACGGGCAGTCCTACGACGGGGCGTTTGCCGCGCTAAAGAACAAGTCGCAGGTCGTCGGCGCAGTGCTGGACGCTTCCTGGTTCACCCCGGCACGCACCGGCCGCAACCACCTGCGCGTGCTCGCGCACGGCGCGGGTATCAGCGACAAGCGCGTGGATGAGTGCCTCGAGATCGTGGGCCTGACCAGTGCAGGCAAGAAGAAGGCTGGCGGCTACTCCCTGGGGATGAAGCAGCGCCTCGGACTGGCGGCAGCACTGCTCGGCGACCCGCAGCACCTCATCATGGACGAGCCGGTTAACGGCCTGGACCCCGAGGGTGTGACCTGGATGCGCAACACCATCCGGGCGCTCGCGGCGGAGGGGCGCAGCGTGCTCGTCAGCTCCCACCTGCTCAGCGAAATGCAGCTCACGGCGGACCGCTTGGTGGTGATCGGCAAGGGACAGCTGATCGGGGAGTACTCGATGGACGAGTTCCTTGCCGGCGGAACCGCGGTGTCCGTGGAGTGTCGGGAGGCGGTGCTGCTCAGCGAGAAGCTGCAGCACAAGGGCCTGAAAGTGGAGCTGCAGCGGCCCCGCAGCCTGCGCATCGCCCTGCCGGAGGAGCTCAGCGAAGCAGAGCTGCGCGAGCTGGTGGCGCAGACCGCGCTGGAGGAGAACTTCCTCATCACGAAGCTGGCCGCGGAGACGGCGAACCTGGAGCAGCGTTTCTTGGCGGCGACGTCCGAAGCTCAGGAATACCGGACGGGCGCGGTGGCCGGCGCTGGTGTGCAGCGCTAGACGACCACAACAGCTGAATTTCAAGAAGAAACCACCAGCGCAAAACAAAGAAAGAAGGCGCACCCATGAGCAGCTTCCTCAGCTCAGTGAAATCCGAAACAACCAAACTCCTCACCCTGCGCAGCACGCTGATCTACTTCATCCTGCTGGGCGGTTCCCTCGGCGGCCCGGTATTTTTGTACCTCCTCCTGTCGGAGACACCCCTCAAGGTGGACTTCTCGGACGTCGGCATCGGCGGCATGATCGCCCTGATGATCTGCATCGTTTTTGGCGCCTCCACCACCGCCGGCGAGATCAGCACGAAGATGCACGCTCAAGCCTTCCTGACTCAGCAGTCTCGGTGGAACTGGCTGGCTGCCCGTGGCCTCGTCGCTAGCGTTTTCGTGGTGTTCACGCTTGCGCTGGCGATGGCGCTGACGGTGCTGATGATCGTGATCTGGCCAGGCGCGACCTTCGTGGGCGAGCAGAACAACACCGTGTGGTCGCTGCTGATCGGTGGCCCGGCATTCACCCTGCTGGCGCTCGGGACGGCCGCATTGCTGCGCTCCCGCGTCGCGGGTATCGGTGTGCCGCTGGTATGGATGCTGGTCGTGGAGCCACTGATTTCCCTCGGCGGCGAGAAGTTCGACATCCTTAAGAAGCTTTCCGACGTCATGCCCGCGAATACCATCAACGAGATCCAGCGGTATTACACCCTGGAGGGCTACGGCGCCCTGATGGAGGATGCGCACACCCCGGCGTTCTACCTGACTGTGCTGGCGGTGTGGGTCGTGGCCCTGCTGGCCCTGGGGTTCTTCCGCAACTGGCGCGCGGACGTGCGCTAGGCGAGCGCAACCAGGGGGTTGGCAATACTGGCGCGTGGCTTCGGCCGCGCGCTTTTCGTATTTCGGCGCTTGTCAGCGGGCTGGGTACCCGCCGTTATTAGGGCGTGTCTCTTATATGCGTAACCAGACCAGAATCGCCGCAAGCACCACTCCCGCGCGATACGTGACCGCGAGCTTGTCATAACGCGTCGCAAGCCCGCGCCACTGCTTCATCAACCCAAAGGCCCGCTCGACCACGTTGCGGTCTTTGTACAGCTCCGCATCAAACCCGGGCGGTCGCCCGCCAGCACGACCCTTACGCTTCCTGGCAGCGATCTCATTAGACTTCTCCGGAATCACCGCGGCGATGCCGCGCTCACGCAGATACGCGCGGTTCACCCGTGACGTGTACCCGCGATCAGCAAGCAACGCATCAGGGCGCGTCCGCGCCTGCCCGCACCCAATTCTCGGGACCCGAATATCGCCGAGGACTTCCTGCAACATCGCGCCATCATGGCGTTGCCCGCCCGTCACCACAATCGACAGCGGCCGGCCATGCCCCTCGACAGCAAAATGTACCTTCGTGCTCAACCCTCCGCGTGATCTCCCGATCCCGTGACCTGCCGGTTCAATCTCGCATAACGGCAGATTCTTGTAATTCGATAGAGCCCCCTGTGTCCTGATCAGGGCGCGGCAGGTTCGTACCGTGCTGATGAGCACGGTTGATCGTCGCGTCGATTGACACGTTCCAGTCAATGTCGCCCACTGCATCGGCCTCGGCGAGGATGTGCGCGAATACGCGGTCCCAGGTGCCGTCGGTTGCGTAGCGGCGATGCCGCTTCCACACCGTCTGCCAGGGACCATACCGGTCGGGGAGATCTCGCCACGGGATTCCGGTGCGGTACCGGTAGATGATGCCCTCTACAACGCGGCGGCTATCACCAAACGGGCGGCCTTTACGGCCCTCATTCGTTGGCAGAAGTGGTTCAACTCGCTCCCACTGTGCATTCGTGAACTGCGTAAATCTAGACCGTTGTGACACACCTCAATCATGCTCGAGCACAGGCCCACAATTAGGAGACACGCCCTAGTTAACGAGGCGGGCGTTTTCCGAGGCTGCGAGTTCCGCGAGCCGCTCTGGGGTGGCATCCGTGCTCATGACGACGGCCCCGCCCGCTGCCCAAGGCCGCACGGTCTCCGCCAGCTGGACCGCGTTGTTCCAGGGGCCGAAGATCATGCGCTCGCCGTCCGCGGCGACGTCGTCGTTCTTAGTGGTGGCCAGCCACTGGCCCTCGCTGAGCTGCTCGCCACCGCTGGCCGCCAGCACCCGACCCTCATCGACCGGGGCGGACGAGCCCAGGAATGCATCGGGCTGAACCCGCAACTCGGGGGAGAAGTCATTCAGACCGAAGGGCAGCTCGCCGCCCGATTCCGTGACGCCACGGCCGAAGGGGTCGGTGGAGAGGACGAAGACCTCCTCGATCGGCTCGCCCAGCTCGCCGATGTCACCCAGGCCGCCCACTGTATCCAGTCCGCCCAGCCCTTCGTCGGCCAGCTGCTCGGCCAGCTCGACAGAGTCCGTGAACGCAGCAACCGGCGGGCCGGCGGCGTCGGAAAGGGAGTCGGGGAGGGGGCCGCGGGCGTCCACGACGGTCGCGCCTATCAGCCACGCGCCCACCGCGATCGTCACCGGCTGCCAGCCGGGCTCGGCGTCGCAGACGATCACCGAACCGGGCCCGGCGTCCAGGCCGAGCAGGAGGTTAGCCACCTTGGACTGCCAGTTCTGCAGCGTCTGGCCGGATAGCTCCATGCGGCCGGCCTCGGTGTAGGTGGTCAGCCGCGGGGCGGCGGGATCGTTCAGAAGGGCAGAGAGTGCATCCATGCGCCCCATCCTAGAGACCCCCACGCGCGGGCTGCGCTTAGTTCACGCACATCGGACCGTCGCCGCCCGCGTCGATCTCCTTGACCGGCGGCTTGGCCTTCGGGTCCTCGGTGTTCTCCACCGGGTTTCCGTCGCCACCGATGCTGCCCGTCTGGCCGACGGTGTTGCCCTCCTCGCCGGATTCGGTGCCCTCGTCCGGGATTCCGTCGCCGTCCAGGTCACGCATGCCCTCGGTCAGCGTGCCTGCGTTCGGGTCATTCGGCTCGACCAGTGGTGCCGTGCCAGGGACGGAGCCCGGGCCGGTGTAGGTGCCCGCCAGGGTGACGGAGAGTTCCTTGTCATCCAGGGAAGGATCCTCGACGATTTCCAGGCCGCCGAGCTGCTTGGCTAGCCCGCGGGCAGCCGGGTCGTTCTTATCCTTCGCGTTGACCTGGGACTCCGAGACGCCGGTCTCCTCGGAGTTTCCGACCTCTCCCTCCTTGTAGCCGTAGTTTCGGGTCAGCTCGGAGACGTTCGCGGCTACCCCTGGGATGTTGGAGGCATTGAAGACGTTCACGCGGTAGTCCTCCGCGTCGTAGTCCTCGATTGGACCGTCCTTGTCCTTATCCTTGGTGGCCTTCTCGCCGCCGTCCTCCGGGGCGTCCTCGCCGAGCAGTTCGTTGAAGAACTCGTGGACCTGGTCGACGTCGACGGTGACGATGGATTCGCCCATGTCGCCGACCCCGTCGATGGAGGTCACGGGGATGGTCTGGAACTTGACGTTGCCGCCGGCCAGATCCTGCATCTGGGTGGCCAGGGACATGACGTCCCAGCCCTGGTCCAGGACCACGGAGCGCTCCACGGCGTCGTTGATGCGGTTCAGCGCGGAGGGGTCGGTCAGGGTCTTGGAGGAGAGCACCTTGTTGACCAGGGAGGCCATGTAGGCCTGCTGGCGGGTGATGCGGTCCAGGTCGCCTCGGGGCAGACCGTGGCGCTGGCGGACGAAGCTCAGCGCCTGCGAACCCTTGAGCGTGGAGCGCCCCTTCGGGAAGTCCGCGCCGGACAGCGGCTCCTTGACCTTCTCCTTCAGGCAGACGTCCACGCCGCCGACCGCGTCGGTGAGCAGGACGAAGCCGAGCAGTCCGATCTCGGCGTAGTGGTCGACGGTGATGCCCGTCAGGTCGGCGACGGAGTGGATCAGCGCCTGGCGGCCGGCCTGCTTGGAGGCTTCCTCGTCGCTCTTCTCCTGCTCAGCATCCGCCGGCTCGGTGCGGCGCTCGGCGATCTTCTGTTCTTCCTCGAACTTCGCGGTGCCGTAGACGCCGTTGAGCTTCATGTTGCCGTTCGGGGTGGCGACGTACGTGTCGCGCGGCAGGGAGACGGCAGTTGCCCCGGAACCGTCGTTGGGCACGCGGATGAGGATGATCGTGTCCGTGTTGGTGACCTCCTCCTCGCCCGCGTTGAGCATGTCGATCTCCTTTTGGCTCAGGGGGTTGCCCTGGGCATCCGTGCGGGAGTCGATGCCGACCAGGAGGATGTCGGTTGCGCCGTCCTGGTTATCGCCGAGGGCGAGCTCGCCGGTCTGGGCGAGCCGCCCGTCGAGCTGGCCGATCGCCTTATACCCAACCGCGCCGAGCACCAGCACCAACGCTGAGACCGCGGCGAGAACCATGCGCACCGGCTTTGAGCCGATCTGGCGGGTGGCAGTATCCCCGGGGGCGGGCATGATTTGGCGGGAGGAGCGCCGCGGCGTGGCAGGCTCCGAATCCACCCTGCCTGCGCGATCAGTCCGCGAGCGGTAGGCGCGGGGCTGCTGGTCGCCAGCGTTGGGGGGCATAGTCATAGGGTTTTCTTCTCATTCCCGGTTGGCAGATCCGCTGGGGCGCGGGCGGCCTCGTGGCACACAAAACTCCGATAATTATAGGCCTTTTCCCCTGCCAAGCCCACCACCTCCAGGGTGGGCGCAGCGGCCGCCTGGGCGGTTGCTGTTTCCCCGACTGGCTGTGGGGCCTTAGTTGGCTGTGGGGCCTGAGTAATCTGGACGCCATGCCACAGTCACAGGATTCCCCGACCAACCCCGAGCGCCCGTTGGGCGCTCACGGCGACGCTGCCCGCAGCACCGGCGCCGGCCGTGAGGCTGACCGGATGTACGAGAGCCTCGCTGCGGGAACGGGAACAACCGGTGGCGTGGTGCCCGGCATCGTCGTGCTGGGTGCCGGGGGCCAGCTGGGCACAGCGCTTGTGGCCGGGCTGGCAGACCACGCCGCCCCGGTGGTGGCGCTCGGCCGCGCCGAGCTGGACCTGACCGCCAGCGATGAGGAGTGCGCCACCGCGCTGCGGGCAGCCATCGAGCAGGCGGGTGGCCGCGACGTTGTGGTCATCAACGCCGCTGCCTGGACGGCGGTGGATGCTGCGGAGGACCCTGCCAACACCGCCGCCGTGGAACGGGTGAACGGGACCGCGCCGGGCGTGCTCGTGCAGGTGGCAGCCGCGCAGAACGCGGGTTTCGTCCACATCTCCACCGACTACGTCTTCAGCGGGGAGGCGGGCAGACCGCGGGCGGTGACCCCGGAGGATCCCCCAGCGCCGGTGAATGAGTACGGCCGCACGAAACTGGTGGGGGAGCGCGCGGTGCTGGACGCCGGCGGCACCGTGGTGCGCACCGCCTGGGTATTCAGCGGCCCCACCGGGCCCGGCCGGGACTTCCTGGACACGATGGCGGGGCTGGCTGACCGCGGTGTGGACCCGAAGGTGGTGGACGATCAGTGGGGCAGGCCGACCTTTACCGGCCACCTCGCCGCGGGGCTCGTCGAGCTGGCAATCACGCTGTGGCGCCAGCGCCCGGTGGATGCGGAGGCGCGCACGCCGGAGCTGCCGCGACTACTGCACGCCACCGGTAGCGGGGAGGCTACGACCTGGGCGGGGTTCGCCGCCGCAATCTTCGACGCCACCGGCCACGACCCGGCCCGCGTGAGCCGAATCCCGACCGCGGAGTACCCCACCCCGGCGCGCCGCCCGGTCGGGGTGTACCTGGACACGAGCTGCTGGGAGGCGGCCGGGCTTTCCCCGCTGCCAGCGTGGCAGGACGGACTGCGGGCGGCTCTGGGGTAACGTTCCCCCCGTGGCACCCATAGCGATTATCACGGTGACGTACTCGCCTGGCGAGTACCTCACAAAGTTCCTGGACTCCATCCCCGCTGCTGCCGAGCAGGGGGCGCACGTCGTCATGGTCGATAATGGTTCGACGGACGGCGCGCCGGAGGCTGCCGTCGCCGACCGTGGCGGACGTATCAGCGGGCCCGGGGCTGAGTCTCAGGACGCCGCCCCGGATGTGGCTGGTAATGCGAAGGAACTGGGCCTGGAGCTGCGCTATTCGGGCGGCAATATCGGCTACGGCTCCGCGATGAACCTCGGCGCCCGCAACCTCCGCGACCTGCGTGACGCGGGTGAGATCGACGATGAGTTCCTCATCATCTCCAACCCGGATGTCGTCTTTACCCCGGGGTCTATCGACGCGATGCTTGAGTGCGCCCGCCGCCACCCGCGCGCAGGGGCCATCGGCCCACTGATCCGCGAGGCAGACGGTTCTGCCTACCCGAGCGCGCGCAGCGTCCCTCGCCTGGGGGCTGGCATCGGGCACGCCCTGCTGGGTGGGGTGTGGCCGTCCAACCCGTGGACGAAGCAGTACCGTCACGACGATGACCTGGACCGTGAGCGCGAGGCCGGCTGGCTGTCCGGCTCCTGCCTGCTGCTGCGGTGGAAGGCCTTCGAGTCTGTCGGTGGCTTCGACGAGCGCTACTTCATGTACATGGAGGACGTGGACCTGGGCGATCGCCTGGGCCGGGCGGGCTGGCAGAACATCTTCACGCCCACCGCGGAGATCAGCCACGCCAAGGGGCACGCCGCGGGTGAGCACCCGGAGAAGATGCTGCCCGCCCACCACGAGTCCGCGTACCGCTTCCAGGCCGACCGCCTGCCCGGGGCGAAGAATGCGCCGATCCGCCTGCTACTCAAGGTGGGGCTCTCGGTGCGCGCCAAGGTTTCGGTGTGGCTCGCCGCGCGGAAACGCAGGGGCTAGCACCGAAAGCGGCGGCCTCGAAGCGCGCACGCCGAGATGCGCCGTGTTGCGGGGCTGCGCATTTTTTCGCAGAGCCTTCCGCCTGGTCGTGGCGCGCTGACAGGAAAATTTTCCCCAGTGTCTCGGCGCCCCGGCGTGGAGGCGGGATTATCACCCGCGGGCGCGCTAACGTGCCTAGGGACACCAACCCCACGATCGGTCGGCCCCAGCAGGGTGCCGGTGAGCTGCTCGTCTGGGGTGAAGCGAATAGTTTTTTGACTGTCTACAGCAGTTGCCGAACACGAGGGAGTAAGCGATGGCAGAGGTGCCTCAGGACAGCCTTGATACCCGAGCTCTGGCGGAGCAGACTGACGCGGTGATCCTCGTCGGTGGGAAGGGTACCCGGTTGCGTCCCCTCACCAACAGCACGCCGAAGCCGATGCTTCCGGTGGCAGGGGCCCCGTTCCTGCAGCACCTGCTGGCCCGCATCAAGGCTGCGGGGATGACCCACGTGGTGCTCGGCACCAGTTTCAAGGCGGAGGTCTTCGAGCAGTACTTCGGCGACGGCTCCGAGATGGGGCTGGAGATCGAGTATGTCGTCGAGGACGAGCCGCTGGGCACCGGCGGCGGTATCCGCAATGTCGCGAGTAAGCTGCGCCACGACCGCGCGATGATCTTCAACGGTGACGTGCTGGGCGGCACGGACCTCGGCGCGATCCTGCGCACCCACGTGGAGCAGGACGCGGAGGTCACCCTGCACCTGCTGCGCGTGGCCGACCCGCGCGCCTTCGGCTGTGTGCCGACGGACGAGTCCGGTCGTGTCGAGGCGTTCCTGGAGAAGACGGAGGACCCGCCGACGGACCAGATCAACGCGGGCAGCTACGTCTTTAATAGGGACGTCATCGAGTCCATCCCTCAGGGACGTGCGGTGTCCGTGGAGCGGGAGGTTTTCCCGGAGCTGCTGAACCGCGGGGCGCGCGTGTTCGGGCACGTGGATCAGGCCTACTGGCGCGACCTGGGCACCCCGGGGGACTTCGTGCGCGGTTCTTCCGACCTGGTCCGTGGGATTGCTCCCTCGCCGTTGCTGGAAGGACGTCACGGTGAGGCGCTGGTGGACGAGTCCGCCGCGGTGTCCAGCGGTGCGCTGGTTTATGGCGGTTCGGTGATCGGCCGTGGTGCGGAGATCTCCGGTGGTGCTCGCGTGGAGTCCTCGGTCGTTTTTGATGGCGTGCAGATCGAGGCTGGGGCCACGGTGGAGCGCTGCGTGATCGCGGAGGGGGCGCGCATTGGGGCGCGTGCGCACCTCGAGGACTGCGTGATCGGCGAGGGGGCCGTGATCGGTGCCCGCTGTGAGCTGGAGTCCGGGGCGCGCGTGTGGCCGGGCGTTGCGATTCCGGACGGCGGAATCCGCTTCAGCAGTGACGTCTAGCGCAGCCTGGTCGCGCTAGGGGCGGGGGTCGGTAGACCCCACCGGCGACACCGGTGAGGCGTCATGCTGGCCCTGCGGCGGGACTTTCGGGGGTGGAAATAAAAATTCTTCGAATTTCCAATATCTTGTGCGTGAGACGTCACTTCCGCTGATCGCAGGCCCATATGTAGTGGTTTCGGTGGGGGCGTGCGGAATATCTCGTTACCTTCGAACGTCTGTTCTAGATGTCTGCTGCGGACGATATAGTGACCTCTGTGACAGCTGTGGCTTTTGGGGCGGCCGGGATTTTCAGAAAGTTTGACGGGACGTAACTACACGTGTGTAATCTTCGATATAGCTGCAATAACAACACACCCGGTGAGGCGCTTGACTTTCACCTCAGGCGATACCTTCACAGCGCCGGGAGTGCGAACCAGTAAGGAGTATTGCCGTGGATAAGCCAGCGAGCTCGGCCTATCCCGCCCCGCCGCAGCAGGGGTCGGCGGCAATGGAAAGGGAGGCTCGAGTGGACACAGGTGCCCGCCAGCACAACCTCTTCGACCTTACGCAGGACTTCGACAAGCTCTTCGACGCCGTGGAGCAGGACTGGCAAGAGCAGGCGCTGTGCGCCCAGACGGACCCGGAGGCCTTCTTTCCGGAGAAGGGTGGCTCCACCCGCGAAGCCAAGCGGATCTGCATGGCCTGCGGCGTGCGCGATGAGTGCCTCGAGTACGCCCTCGCTAATGACGAGCGTTTCGGCATCTGGGGTGGCCTCTCCGAGCGCGAGCGGCGCAAGCTGAAGAAGCGCCTCGGCTAACAGTCCGGACGACACCCCGGCCGCTATGGCCGGACTGCACGAGTGACCTCACGCGCCCTGAACGGGACCGCGTGAGTTTTTCTTTTCCCTGGGGCTTTCCCCGGCGTTCCCGCGCAGTGGCCGACTAGCGATCCCAGTCGAAGCGCGGGTCGATGATCTCCGGGCCGACGTTCAGGTAATGCGCGACCAACCGGGTCACGATATAGCGGAGCATGTCCGCCCGCTCCTCTTTGCTGCGCGCCCGCATCTCCACGGGGCGGCGGAATACGATCAGCCGGGGACGGGTGGGGGAGCCGCTGGAATCCACGCCCGCGGGGATCAGCCGCCCCAGCGGCACCTTGCCGTCGGCGACGACATCCGAGGGCCACTGTGTGTAGCCGTGTTGCAGGCGCATGCGGGGCACTAGGTCCACCGCCAGATCCAGGGAGACGAGCTGATCGTCGAAGCGGTCGAGGATCCGCTCGTAGGCGTCCAGCACCGCCTGATCAAAGTCCTCAGAGCGGGTCCGGTAGCGCGGCAGATCCGGCAGCAAAATGCCGCGCGGGCCGCGCCCCCGGGGGTCGTTCCTCACTCTGCGGATGTGACTCATGGATATTGAGCCTACGCGGTCGGCGGCCTCGCGCCCCGCGGCGCGCGGGCAGATGTGAAAGCTGGTGAATCTGGCTAAGATGTTCCGCGTGACTGTACACCGAAATTGCTCCCGCCCCGGCTGCCAGCGCCCGGCCGCGGCGACGTTGGAGTTTAATTACGCGGATCAGATCGCCATCATCGGACCGCTGCAGCCGGCCGGCAATCCCCACCGCTGGGATCTCTGCGAGGACCACGTGGAACGCACGTCCGTCCCGCAGGGGTGGCGCCTCGTCCGCAAGACTGAGGATGCGACCCCGCCACCGGCGCTCGGCGGAACGAGCGCCATCGGAGCCGCCGACGGCCACGCGGCGGACGACGAGGCTGATGAGGAGGAGCTCCTCGCCCTCGCCGAGGCGGTGCAGCAGGCCTACGAGGAGTCCGGCGAGCTGCCGAACGACCCGGGCCCGCGGCTGGTGCGCCGAGAGGAGATCCCGCTGCCCACCGGCCACCACCCGGCCCGCGGCAACCTGCCGAGCAGCCGCCCCCGCCGCCACCTGCGTGCGGTGCAGGAAAACGACTAGAATCTGACCCAGAACCAACGCCGACCCCGCCCGACCGCCCAGCCTGCGCTGGGCAGCATTGCAATCAGGAGAAAATATGGCACAGCAGTCCGCTCAGCGCGATATCGACGCCGTGAACGCCGTCATCAAGGCCTACGACGTCCGGGGCGTGGTCGGCGACCAGGAGGGTCAGATCAACGTGGGCTTCGTCCGCGACGTCGGGGCCTCCTTCGCCCGCCTCATGCGCGCAGAGGGCGCGAAGAGCGTGGTCGTTGGCCACGACATGCGCGATAGTTCCCCGGGCCTGGCCGCCGCTTTCATCGAGGGCGTGACCGCCCAGGGGTTGGACGCCGTGAACCTCGGCCTGACCAGCACCGACGAGCTCTACTACGCGGCGGGCGTGGGGGAGTGCCCGGGCGCGATGTTCACCGCCTCCCACAACCCAGCCCAGTACAACGGCATCAAGCTCTGCCGTGCCGGTGCCAAGCCGGTCGGCCAGGGCACGGGTCTGGAGCGCATCGTGGAGGAGCTCGTCGCTGGCGTTCCCTCGTATGACGGCGAGCCGGGGACGTCCTCCGAGAAGGACGTTCTCGACGGCTACGCGGACTACCTGCTCTCCCTGGTCCCGATGGACATCCGTCCGCTGAAGGTTGCGGTGGACGCCGGTAACGGCATGGGTGGGCTGACCGTCCCTGCCGTGTTCGGCAAGCTGCCGGTGGAGCTGAAGGACCTCTACTTCGAGCTGGACGGCAACTTCCCGAACCACGAGGCCAACCCGCTGGAGCCGAAGAACCTGGTGGACCTGCAGAAGTTCACCGTGGACAACGGCTGCGACCTGGGTATCGCCTTCGATGGCGACGCCGACCGTTGCTTCATCGTCGATGAGAACGGGGATGCGGTTAGCCCGTCCACGGTCTGCGCGATGATCGCCGAGCGCTACCTGGGACAGAATCCGGGGGCGACGATCATCCACAACCTCATCACCTCGAAGTCCGTCCCGGAGATCGTCACCGAGCTGGGCGGCACCCCGGTGCGTACCCGTGTGGGCCACTCCTTCATCAAGGCGAAGATGGCCGAAACGGGCGCGGTCTTCGGCGGCGAGCACTCCGCGCACTACTACTTCTCGGACTTCTTCAACGCGGACTCCGGCATGCTGGCCGCGCTGCACGTGCTCGCTACCCTCGGCGCGCAGGATAAGCCGCTCTCCGAGCTGAAAGGCAAGTATGAGCGCTACATCGCCTCCGGGGAGATCAACTCCGAGGTTGCGGACCAGGCCGCCAGCACCAAGGCGGTCGTGGAGGCCTTCGCGGATCGCACGGAGAGCAGCGACGACATGGACGGCGTGACCGTCGAGCTGACCGGCGGGGCGTGGTTCAATGTGCGCGCGTCGAACACCGAGCCACTGCTGCGCCTGAACGCCGAGGCGGCGACCCAGGAAGAGGTGGACGCGATCGTCGAGGAGGCTCTGCGTCACATCCGCGGCTAGCTGCGGGAACTCCGCGGGCACGCCCCGCGGATTACCGCCGGCGGGCGGGTGAGAGGCTAGAATAGCCGGCTAGTTGAATGGCCGACCCCGCGGCGGTAAGCGGTCGACGAGCGTTGAAGGCTGAGGAAAGTGTATCTACTGAAGGGCAACATCCACTCTTTCGAGTGGGGCTCCACTGAACTCCTTGCGGGAGTCATGGGGCGCCCTTCGCCGACCCCGGAACGCGAGGCGGAAGCGTGGTTTGGCGCACACCCGGGCGGTCCCAGCGAAATTCTTGCGGGCCCGGCTGGTGCAGGATCGGGGCTGCCCCACGACCTGGCCGAGGCTATTAGTCAGGATCCGGCGGGCCAGCTGGGACCGGACCTGGCTGAGCTGCCCTTCCTGGTGAAGCTGCTGGCCGCCGATAAGGCGCTGAGCATCCAGGCGCACCCCTCCAAGGCGCAGGCCGAGGCCGGGTTCGCCGCGGAGAATGCCGCCGGGCTGCCCGCGGGCGATCCGACGCGTAATTACCAGGATAAGAACCATAAACCGGAGCTGCTCGTCGCGCTGACGGAGTTCCACGCGCTCGCTGGCTTCCGGCCAGTGGGGCAGACCGTGGAGCTGCTGCGCGAACTGGACGTGCCGGAGCTGGCTCCGCAGTGCGAGGCGCTCGCGGCCACCCTGCCGGGGGCGGAAGGTAGTGCGGCTCGGGTCACCGAGTCGGCTGCCCTGCGCGAGGTGCTGGGCGAGTGGCTGAGCCTCTCGCCCGGCGATGCTGAGAAGCGCGTCGCCGCCCTGCTTCAGCGCTGCGAACCGCTATGCGGAGAACCGGGTGTCCTGGGGGAGGCAGCCCGCACGGTGGTGGAGCTGCAGCGTGATTACCCTTCCGACCCGGGCATCCTGGTCGCCCTGCTGCTCAATCGCGTGTCTCTGCGCCCCGGGGAGGCGGTGTTCCTTGCCGCAGGCCAGCTGCACGCCTATCTGAAGGGCATGGGCGTGGAGGTCATGGCGAACTCCAATAACGTGCTGCGCGGTGGCCTGACCGCCAAGCACATGGATGTCGCCGAGCTGCTTAATATTTTGGACGCCTCGCCGCTCGCCGAGCCGCGCTGCGAGGTTTTCGCTGACGGCGACCAGGCGACGGCTGAGTACCGCACCCCGGTGGCGGACTTTCGGGTGCGCACACTGCGACCAGGGGCCAGCATGGTGGTCGAGGAGCCAGCGGTGGTTCTGGCCGCTGGCGGTGAGTTGACGGTGACGTCAGCGACGCAGGAGCTGCCCGTCGCCTCCGGTTCCGCGGTGTGGGTGGGAGTCGCCGACGGCCGCGTGTCCGTTACTGCTCGCGGTGAGGGGACTCGGGAATCTGAGTTCGACGCCACCGGCTTTATCGTGACCGTGGGGGATGCCGCCGCGCTCGACTAGCCTCGCCGCGACGGTGTCATGTAGTCCCGTGGGCGAATTGCTCTGGCTACGGGGTATCGCTCGACACGCGCGGGGAAGGGGTCTGCCCCGGTGCTTTAGCGCCCTGGGCGGGGCTTCGGCTCGGGGGTTGGGGTCGCCTCAGGCTTCGGAAAGTCCTGCTTGCCTGCTTCCGCACCGCCCGTTTTGGTGCCCTTATCCGGCTTCGTGGATGGGGCGGGCGTGCCGCCCTGGCCGATGTCGCTCGAGCCTGTATTCGGTTGATCGGGCTGCTGACCCGGGTCGGCCTCGCCGGCGCCCGGTGTCGTGGTCGTGCCGTCCTGCACACCTGGCTTCCCTGGCTTCGGTGTCGTTGGATTGGACGGCTTCGGATCGCCCTTCGACGGTGGCTTCCCAGGAACCCCGGGCAGCTTGGTCGGCCACTCGGAGGGCAGGGGTGGGAGGTTCATGTCCGGCATTTGCGGCTGCTTCGGCAGCTTCTGCGGGGACGTGCCGCTGGGCTCTGCGTCCTCCACGATCGTCTGCTGTGGGGAGGGCGCCTGGTAGCCGCCCCGCCAGGTGTCCGGCGGCAGGAGCGGGTCGTTGCCCAGCGGGGCGAGGTTGCCGCCACGGGCGAGCGCGTCGATCTTCTCGGTCGGGTCCGTAGGGGTCCCGTTGCCATTCATGCCCTCGCCCTGCTCCGGCGCGGGGGAGGACGTGGATCGGGTGGCCTTCGAGCTGGTGTTCGTGGCGGTGGACCGGGAGGCCTGATCGCTGGCGAGCTCGCTCGTCGCCGAGGTGTTCGTCTCGTCCGGGCCGGCCGCGGTGTTGGACACTGCTGAATTCCAGGTCCAGACGGTGATGCCCACAGCGAGTGTCAAACCGGCAGCGGCGAAGCTGAGGATGCCCTTGGAGCCGGAGCGCGGCTCGTCCGTGTTAGTCACGGCACTGTCCTCCTTTGCCTGCTTGTGCTGCGCGTGATGATGCGGAGCGCCGATCGACGTCTTTTATAACGTTTTCATCACGCTATCTGATCTTGGCAGCTCACGCCACCCCCAACGCGAGATTATTCCCTCCGCCCCACGCCCAGGGCGGCACCGTGTCGGGTGGGGCGGCTAGACTTGGGCGAGTTAAAGCATTCGGAAACCCAAGGAGAGTATTCGACCATGGCAACCCTGACTCCAGACAGCATCGGAGACCTCGAGTTCAAGATTCGTGACCTCAGCCTCGCTGAGTCCGGCCGCCACCAGATCCGCCTGGCGGAACACGAGATGCCGGGCCTGATGGAGTTGCGCCGCGAGTACGCCGACGAGCAGCCCCTGGCCGGCGCTCGCATCGCCGGTTCGATCCACATGACGGTCCAGACCGCCGTCCTCATCGAGACCCTCACCGCCCTTGGCGCGGAGGTTCGCTGGGCTTCCTGCAACATCTTCTCCACGCAGGACGAGGCCGCCGCGGCCGTCGTCGTCGGCTCCGGAACCCCGGAGCAGCCTGCGGGCGTGCCCGTCTTCGCCTGGAAGGGCGAGTCCCTGGCCGAGTACTGGTGGTGCCTCGAGCAGATCTTCACCTGGGGCACCGGCGCCAACGGTGAGGCCGTGTACCCGAACATGATCCTGGACGACGGCGGCGACGCCACCATGGCCGTCATCAAGGGCAAGGAGTTCGAGCAGGCCGGCCTGGTGCCGGAGCCGGGCGAGGGGGACTCCGATGAATACGGCGAGTTCCTGGGCATGCTGAATCGCGTGTTCCAGCGCGATAACACCTTCTGGACCAACAACGCCGAGCAGATCAAGGGTGTCACCGAGGAGACCACCACCGGCGTGCACCGCCTGTACCACTTCGCCGAGCAGGGCACCCTCCCGTTCCCGGCGATGAATGTCAACGACGCGGTCACCAAGTCCAAGTTCGATAACAAGTACGGCACCCGCCACAGCCTCCTGGACGGCATCAACCGCGCCACCGACATGCTCGTCGGCGGCAAGTCCGTCCTGGTCTGCGGCTACGGCGACGTCGGCAAGGGTTGCGCCGAGGCTTTCGCTGGTCAGGGCGCGCGCGTCGTCGTCACCGAGGCGGACCCGATCAACGCGCTGCAGGCGCTGATGGACGGCTTCCCGGTCGTCACCGTCGACGAGGCCATCGGCGAGGCGGACATCGTCATCACCGCGACGGGCAACCTGGGCATCATCACCTTCGAGCAGATGCAGAAGATGAAGGACCACGCCGTCCTGGGCAACATCGGCCACTTCGACAACGAGATCGACATGGCCAGCCTCCTGCACCGCGACGACGTCACCCGCGTGAACATCAAGCCGCAGGTCGACGAGTTCAGCTTCCCGAACGCTGAAGGTGAGCAGATCAGCATCATCGTCCTCTCCGAGGGGCGCCTGCTGAACCTGGGTAACGCCACCGGCCACCCGTCCTTCGTCATGTCCACCTCCTTCGCGGACCAGACCATCGCGCAGATCGAGCTGTTCAAGAACACCGATCAGTACCGCAACGAGGTCTACCGCCTGCCGAAGATCCTGGACGAGAAGGTCGCCCGCATCCACGTCGAGGCGCTCGGCGGCAAGCTCACGAAGCTGACCAAGGAGCAGGCAGAGTACATCGGCGTGGACGTCGAGGGCCCGTACAAGCCGGAGCACTACCGCTACTAAAGGCACGTCCCCGCCCCGTGTTGGGGCGGGCAACGGTAGGAAAGTAGAGACCGAGAAGAACCCATGATCATCGCTTTTGAGGGCATCGACGGCGCCGGGAAGAACACCCTGGTCACCGCGCTGGAGGCCGAGCTGCTGGCCCGGGAGCTGCCCGTCGCGCGGTTGAGCTTCCCCCGCTACGAGGACTCCGTGCACGCCCAGCTCGCGCAGCGGGCACTGACCGGCAAGATGGGGGACCTCATCGACTCGGTCCACGGCATGGCCACCCTCTTCGCACTGGACCGTGCGGAGGTCGCCGAGCAACTCGAGGATCTGGATGCCGATGGCTATATCGTGCTGATGGACCGCTTCGTGGCCTCCAATGCGGCCTACTCTGCGGCCCGGTTGGCTGGCGAGGCGGCCGAAGGCGAGGAGCCTGTGGAACCCGCCGAGCACCCGGTCGTCGAGTGGGTTCGCAGTCTGGAGGTCGATGATCTGGGTTCCCCGGTGCCGGACCTGCAGGTGCTGGTGGACGCCAGCGCGGAGGTCGCCGGCGAGCGAGCGAAGTCCCGGGAGCAGCAGGACGCCGCCCGCACCCGCGATGCCTACGAATCCGACGGCGGGCTGCAGCAGCGCACCCTCGAGGCCTACCGCAGCTTGGCTGCCGCCGAGTGGCTGAGCCCGTGGCAGGTCGTGGCCTCGGAGGCCGGGGGAGTGGCCGAGCGGGCCAGCCAGCTGGCCGACCGGATTGAGGCTGGGTACCGGGATCTGGACTCCTAAACCCGGCGGGCGTGTCTGCCCGGCATAGTACAAAGAACTAAAGACTTTAAACTCAAGAAAAGCGAAGGAAGCACTGCGCTCATGACAGCCAAGATTCTGGTGGTCGACGACGATCCGGCGATCTCGGAGATGCTCACCATCGTGCTGCAGAACGAAGGTTTCGAGACGGTCGTGGTCGGCGACGGCAATGACGCCGTCACCGCAGCCCGGGAGCACGACCCCGACCTGATTCTGCTGGACGTCATGCTGCCCGGGATGAGCGGGATCGACGTCTGCCGTACGGTGCGCGAGTTCTCCACGGTGCCGATCGTGATGCTCACCGCCCGCACGGACACGGTGGACGTCGTGCTCGGCCTGGAGTCCGGCGCGGATGATTACATCACCAAGCCCTTCAAGCCGAAGGAGCTCATCGCCCGCGTGCGCGCTCGCCTGCGCCGTAGCCCGGAGGAGGCCACTGAGTCCACCACCATTCGCGTGGGAGAGGTGGAGATTGACACGGCTGGACACGAGGTCACCCGGGGCGGGGAGGTCATCAACCTGACCCCCATCGAGTTCGACCTGCTGACCACCCTGGCCTCCCGGCCGGGGCAGGTGTTCAGCCGCGAGGAGCTGCTGGAGAAGGTCTGGGGCTACCGGAAGTCTGGTGACACCCGCCTGGTGAACGTGCACGTCCAGCGCCTGCGCTCCAAGGTGGAGCGCGACCCGGATGACCCGCAGGTGGTGCTGACCGTCCGCGGTATCGGCTACAAGTCGGGCGAGTAGCGTATGCCCAACCCCGTCCCGCCGAATGGCCCGGCCGAGCCTGATGCGCTGACTGATACCGAGTCGCGCCGCCCGGCCGGCTCGCCAGCGCGCGCGGATGGGGATACCTCGCCGCTGAGCACGGGCGTGGATCGTGTCGCGCAACGAGGGGAGAGTGCCTCTCCGGCATCGTCCGCTGGGGAGGGCGAGCCACGGGCGGAGGCTGCTGGGGCAGGGGCGTCCTCGGAGCTGGACATCGCGCCGGAGTCGGGGCCGGAAAAGCCCACGTGGCGCTCCGCGCTGCGTCACCCTGCCGCTACGGCGAAAAGCCTGTGGTACCGCCTGCTGTTCAAGTGGCGCACCTCGATCCAGGTGCGCGTGATTGGCTCTGTCTTCCTCTCCTCGGTGCTGGTCATTCTGGCGCTGGGCTTCGTGCTCATCAGCTTTTTGAACCAGCAGCTGCTGAATGCGAAGTACTCCTCGGCAACCGAGGAGATTCACCGGGCACGTGCGACCGTGGAGGAGCAGATCGCCGCCACGGATACCTCGAACCCACTGCCCGTGCGGCTTAGCGCAGCCAGGGCAGTGCTGGCGGACTCCGACTCCACCGCGAAGGCCAATTCCGCGGTCTACGAGCCGGTGCTGATGGCGAGCTCCTCCGCTGGCGACGAGGTCCGGGTGCCGCAGGAAGCGGTGATCCCGACGAAGCTGCGCAACTTCGTACAGCAGGGGCAGGTTTCCTACCAGTACACGACGATGACGGAGGGCACGGAGACCTTCAAGGCCCTGGTCATCGGCACGCCCGTGGCCAGCGATGTGTCTGGCATCGAGCTGTACCTCGTGATGCCGCTGGATGCGGAGGAGTCCACCTTGAACCTGATGCGCGGCCTGCTGCTGGCGGGCGCGATCGTGCTGCTGGTTCTCCTGGTGGTCATCGCGTGGGTTTTCGCCCAGCAGCTGACCGTCCCGGTGCGTTCGGCTTCCCGCATCGCGGAGCGCTTCGCGGCCGGCCACCTGCGCGAGCGTATGGTCGTGGAGGGGCAAGACGAGGTCGCGCGCCTATCCATCTCCTTCAACGAGATGGCTGAGTCGCTGTCCGCGCAGATCCGCAACCTGGAGGAGTTCGGCTCCCTGCAGCGCCAGTTCACCTCGGATGTTTCCCACGAGCTTCGCACTCCGCTGACGACCGTGCGCATGGCCGCGGACCTCATCAATGACAACGCGGAGAACCTCGATCCGTTGACCGCGCGTGCGGCGGAGCTGATGGACAAAGAGCTCGATCGTTTCGAGATGCTGCTGGGCGATCTGCTGGAGATCTCGCGCCACGACGCGGGCCAGGCGAACCTCTCGGCTGAGAAGATCGATATGCGTGGTGTCGTCCACTCCGCGCTGGCGCAGGTCCGCGGCATCGCGGAGGACCTGGGCGTGGTCTTCAACCTCGACCTGCCGGAGGAACCAGTGACCGCGGAGGTGGACTCCCGCCGCGTGGAGCGCATCCTGCGCAACCTGCTGGCCAACGCCGTGGACCACTCCGAGGGGCACCCGGTGGAGGTGGCCTTGGCGGCCACGGAACGCAACGTGGCGATCACCGTCACGGACCACGGCGTGGGCCTGAACCCGGGCGAGGAGGAGATGGTGTTCAACCGCTTCTGGCGCTCGGACCCATCCCGCGAGCGCCGGACGGGTGGCACCGGCCTGGGCCTGGCCATTGCCAGGGAGGATGCCAAGCTGCACGGCGGTGTGCTGGACGCCATCGGCGAGCCCGGGGTGGGGTCCTGCTTCCGGTTGACGGTGCCACGCAAGGCGGGCTCGAAGGCCGGGACCTCGCCACTGCCGCTGGCCGTCCCAGCGGTGGTCGAGCACGATACCGAGGACGTCCAGACCGAAAGCGTCCAGGCTGCCGAGCTCCAGGACGCCCAGATCCAGGGCGATGAGGGCCAGTCCGAGGGAATAGGGGCAGCTGGAGCCCAGGCCAATGCGGAGAATGAGGGTCAGCCTGTCGACAACGCGGCGGAGCAGCATGATGAGCACGCGGCGGACCCTGCGCCGGGCGCTTTTAGCAGTGAAGAGGACCCACGGCCGGAAGGGGAGGACTCGTGAGGAAGCTCAAACTGATTGGCACCACGCTGGTGGCCTGCGGCACTCTCGTGGCCACCGGATGCACGACCTTGCCGGGCGATTCCGCCCCGGAGGTGATCAGCTCCTATTCGCCCATGCCGGACGTGGAGGACGTCGTCGAACCGAAGGACAACCAGCCCTCGGACCTGCTGCTGCGCGATTTCTTCGCGGCGAGTGCCCACCCGGTCAGCGACTACGCTGCGGCCCGGAAGTTCCTCACTACCGAGCGGGCGGATCAGTGGCACCCGGAGCGTAAGACGAAGGTGCTGGACCGCGTGTTCATCAACTCTGATGGCGCGGTGCGTGACGGAAAGATCACCTACCGGGTGCGCGGCAACGTACTGGGCACGCTCTCCCCGGGCGGGGTGTTCACCCCGGAGTTCACGGGCTATGAAACCACCTACGAGATGGTGCAGGAGCGGGGCCAGTGGCGGATTTCCAACCTGCGCGACGCGGTGGTGCTGGACCGCGCGGACTTCTTCTCTGCCTACGAGGCCCGGGACCTGTACTTCGTGAACCCGCGCGGCTCGATGCTCGTACCCGATCGGCGCTGGGTATACACCCGCCAGCAGTCCATCGGGGCCTCGATGGTCTCTCTGCTGAACAATGGCCCGAACCCGCTGCTGGGCGACGCAGTGAACTCGCTGATTCCGCCGATGGCGACGGTGCGAACCCAGCGGACCGGGGAGGGCGAGTTTGAGGTCGAGTTCACCGGCCTGACCGGGCTGAATCCGGAGGCTCGTCGGCTGCTGGGTGCCCAGGTGGTGTGGACGTTGGCGGGTGCGGACGTGCGCGGCCCGTACCGGTTGATCGCGGATGGCACCCTGCTCTCCGAGGAGGTCGGGGAGACGTGGCGGGTCAATGACGTCTCCGAGTTCGACCCACGAGCCAGCGCTGCGGGGACGCTGCGTGCGGTCTCTGGTGGCCAGGTGCGTGAGCTCAGCGAGTCGAACGCCGATGCCGTGGCGATGGGCGGCTGGTTGGCGTCGAACTACATCGAGTCTTTGGCGGTCTCCTCCCAGGAGAACATGTTCGCTGCCGTCGCGGGGATGGGCGAAAGGCCGCGTCGCCTGCTGGTCGGCAAGTCGGAAGGAGCGCCGCAGGAGCTGTTGGAATCCAAGTCCCTGACCCGCCCGACGTGGAGTGGCGACGCCCACGCCCTGTACACGGTGGCCGATGGGCAGGAAATCAAGCGTTTCGTGCGTTCTGGGCGTACCGGAAACCTCGTGGAGGAGCCAGTGGACGCCGAATCCGTGGAGCGCCTGGGGCCGGACGCACGGATCAGCATGTTCCGGGTCTCCCGCGATGGCGTGCGCGCCGCCCTGCTGATCGACGGCAAGGTGTACGTCGCGGTCCTGCACGACCGCGAGCGTGGTGGGGTGCGCCTGGGCAAACTCGAGGAGATCGGCTACCAGCTGGGGGACACCGCCGTCTCCGTGGGCTGGCAGCACGACGGCACGCTGCTGGTGGGCACCCGCGCCAACGACGCCCCGGTGTGGCACCTGGCGGTGGACGGGTCGATGGCCCGGCAGGAGTCCGCGCGCAACATCGCGGCCCCGGTGGTGGCGGTGACGTCCACGGGGCAGGCGCTGTACGCCACGGATGGTCGGGCGCTGGTGATGCTGAACCGGGATGATTCCGACCCGAAGTACTGGCGCGAGGTGCCGGGGCTCGTGGGGCAGCGGGCGATCCCGGTGGTCGCCCACTAGCGTTGCGCGATTGCGGGGGCTCGAACACTTCCCGCAAGAAATGCCGATCCCGGGGCTCCCGGTGCGGCGCCGGGGTAAAAAAGGGGGTACGGGGACAAGGGGGGGCTCTACGTGTCAGCTGGGGGCTGGATCGAGACGGCGGCGGATCTGCTGCTGCGTAACGACTGCATGTGCTGCGGGCGGGTCGCGGAACGGGCCAGTCGAGCTGGAGGCTTGGCCGGGGCAGCGCTGTGCGCGGACTGCGCCCTCGAGCTCACGGTGGCTCCGCAGCGGATCGACCCACAGGTGCCGAGCGTCCCGGTGTTCGCCTGCGGCCCCTACGGCGGGGCACACCGGGCGATCGTGCTCGCGGCCAAGGACCACATGCGGGCACCCGCCGCGAAGGTCATTGGCCGGGTGTGGGCCGGGGCGGTGGAGTACCTCGCGGCCGGGGGAGAACTCCCGCACCCCGGGCTGTGCCCGGTCGCGCTCGTCCCGGCGCCCACGCGCCGGGCGGCG
>NZ_KV823479.1:0-9868 GCF_001815965.1 Corynebacterium sp. HMSC22B11
CATGCTCAAGCTTCACGATTTTTGCAACAGAGCCATCACGGGCGAATCCATCCCCGCAGAGAAGAAGGACGGCGACCAGGTCTTCGCCGGCACCTGGCTGCGCAGCGGCGCGCTGCGCGTCGAGGCTGTGGACATCGGCTCGGATACCACCCTGGCCAAGATCATTCACCGCGTCGAGGACGCCCAGGATGACCGCGCGAAAACCCAGACCTTCCTGGAGAAATTCAGCCGCTGGTACACGCCGGCCGTCATGATCGGCGCGATTCTGGTCGGCCTGATCACCCGCAACACGGAGCTCGCCCTGACCCTGCTGGTCATCGGCTGCCCAGGCGCGCTCGTCATCAGTATCCCGGTGTCCATCGTGGCCGGTATCGGGCGCGCGGCCCGCGACGGCATTCTCATCAAGGGTGGCGAGTACCTGGAGCAGGCCGCGAAGGTGGACGCCGTGGTCGTCGACAAGACGGGCACGCTGACCCTTGGCCGCCCGGCGCTGACCGATGTGCGCACCCTGCCGGGTTCGCGCTGGTCGGAAAAGGAAATCCTCCAGATTGCCGCGGACGTGGAGAGCGCCTCCGAGCACCCCCTGGCCGCCGCCATTGTGGAAGGCGCGGTGGACCGGAGCGTGCGTGAGGCCGGATTCGTCGCTGATATTCAGGACGCCGATCCGGTGGTGGCCCAGGGGATCACAGCAACCGTGCCGGGTGTCGGCCGAGTGTCCGTGGGCACTGCCGAGCTGCTGGATGATGCGGCGAGCGGCGTTAATGCCGCCCTGGCAGCGGTGGCCGAGCTCAACGAGCAGGGCAAGACCGCGATGATCGTTGGCGTGGACGGTGCGCCGGCCGGCGTGGTGGCCGTGGCTGACGAGGTACGGCCAGAAGCGCGGCCTGCGGTGGAGGCACTCCACAAGGCCGGGGTGAAGGTCGTCATGGCAACGGGTGATGCCAAACCGGTGGCGCGCAACGTCGCTGCCGAGCTGGGCATCGATGAGTTCCACGCAGGCATGCTGCCCGAGACGAAGGTGGACGTGGTCCGCGGGCTGCAGTCTGAGGGCCACACCGTGGCGATGTTGGGCGACGGCGTGAATGACATGCCCGCGCTAGCCACCGCCGAGATTGGCGTGGCGATGGGCGCGGCCGGGTCGCCGGCAACCATCGAGACCGCGGATATCGCGCTCATGGCCGATCGGCTCACGAGGCTTCCTCAGTCGCTGATCCTGGCCAAGCGCACCGCACGCACCATGCGGGTGAACATCTTCATCGCGCTGGCAACGGTGCTGGTCCTGCTGCTGGGAGTGTTCCTCGGTGGCGTGACCATGGCGGTGGGCATGCTGGTCCACGAGGCGAGCGTGCTGCTGGTCATTGTGATCGCCATGACGCTGCTGCGACCCGTGCGGACCTAAGGCCCGCTGGGCGGGGGCCGGCCCTTTCTGGGCCGGTCGAGGCTTGGACCAGTTTCCTCTGGGCTTCAGCCCTGCTACTCCGGGCGCTCGAAGCGCTCCTGACGGCCCAAAGTGTGCAGCTGGAGCCATTCGCGGAAGCCGGCGACGTCCTTCCTCTGGACCAGGAAGAACCACGCGAAGCGCGCGTACTCCTGCGGCAGCAACCGCCGCATGCCCGGCTGCGACATGAGGTAACCGCGGTTGCGGTACGTGAAGTAGCGCTTGAACTGGCCGTCCGGGTACTGCGTGTGCATGCGCCCGCCGAGAATCGGCTTGAACTCCTCCGAGCCGTCCGGGTGCGCATAAGCGCAGGTCAGGCTCGTTCCGAAGCGCAGGCCGCTGCGGACGATGCGGCGGTGATACTCGACCTCGTCGCCGCGGATGAACAGCCGATAATCCGGCACGCCGATGATCTCCATCGCGCGGGCGGAAATCAGCGCGCCGTTGAAGAGGCTCGCGATGCCCGGCAGGAAATCCCCCTCCAGCTCGGACACGCGGCGGCGCCACGTGAGGCCCTGGCGCAGCGGGAACGCCAGGCGATCCGGGTTGTTGATGTTCGTGACCAGCGGAGATACCTGCGCGAGCTGCTCGCGTTCGGCGACGTCCAGCAGAGTGGCGAGGACGTTCTCGTCGGCGGGGCGGCCGTCGTCGTCGGCGCACCAGATGGCGTCCGCGCCCAGGGCCAGTGCCGCGAGGAAGCCGAGGGCGAAGCCTCCCGCGCCGCCCAGGTTCGTGCGGCTGGGCAGGTACATCGGGCGGGGACGTCGCTGGGGGACGTCGCCGGCGGAACCGGACGCGCCGGAGCTGGACGCGGACGTCGACGTCGTGGCGTCGTCGTTGTTGTTGGTGGCGGCGTCGGCGGTGGTCGGGACGTCGTCGGCTTCGTCGGACGCCTTCGTGATGGCGGCCCCGACGGTCTGGATCTCCGCGAAACGGCGGGCGGCGATCTCCGCGGACGCGCGGCGGGACTGCGGTTCCCCGCCGAGCTTCGCGTGGACCAGGGTTTCGACCGCGGGGTCGGCGCCGTTGTCCACGACGATGACCCAGTCAGGACGACGGGTCTGCTTGGCCACCATGTCGAGGCTGCGTTCCAGCAGGTCAACGCGGTTGTGGGTGACGATCACGGCGGCGATGGTGCCGCGCGGGTCGATGGCATAGCGCCCCGGGTTGGGTTCGGCGTGGCCTGCGGCCCTGGTGTGGGAGCCGGTGGTGGCGCGGCTGACGCCCGGGGTTGGGGTGCCGGTGTGGCTGGTGGTGTTGCCCTGGGAGCCGGTGAGGCGGGCGATGTTGCTGGTGGCAGCGTTTTTGAGTCCTCGGAGCGCGCATTTCATGGGTGCCACTTTACCTGTTCGGTGAGTGGGCTCTGGCGGCGCGCGCCGGGCTGGCCCGTGCCCGCGCCCCTGCGTTGGCGTGGGGCCGAGCATGAGCCCGTGCTCCTTGCACTTCACCCGGTTGCGCTCCACCCCACCCGCACCCGGTTTTGGGCTGTAGCGTGTCGGGTTTTGCTTGTTTTGTGGCACGGCACGGCCCGAAACCGCGTTTGTGCGCACCCGGCCATGCGTTTCTCCCGTGTTCCCAACCGTGTGCCCGTGTGCCCGTACGTGCCCCATCCCCTGGAGATGCGCGTCGGGCTGCGCGTGCCCGGCTCCCTGTTCCGGTTTTGGGCTGTATCGTGTCAGGTTTTGTTTGTTTTGTGGCACGGCACGGCCCGAAACCGGGCCGGGAACCTCAGCCTCGAGACTTGTGGCGGATGATGGCGCGCACCCGGTCCAGCACTCGCTCTGGATCGCGCATGCTTCGGGCGCTCAGCCTCAACGGGGTGAGGCCAAGGGCGGTCAGGCGTGTATTCACTTCGGTATCCCATTCGCGCTGGTCGGACGACGAGTGATACGCGCCGTCATAGAAAATCATGAGTCGGGTTTCCCACGAGCCAAGATCAGCAGTCGCAATGGGGCCGTCTGCGTCCGCAATCCGCACCTGGACCTCCAGATCTGGCAGCACAGGTTTGAGAAGAAGACGCAGCCACGTCTCGGGTGGGGAGTCAGCACCGAGCGCACCATGCTTCAGCACTACCTGTTGCACCTCGCGGGAGACGGGGAGCACATCGTTGACCTGGGCGATAAGTTCAGCTGGAGTGAGATTTGTGAAGGTGCACAGGGCGTCGGCTCCTTGAACGATGCGGAGATGGCTGGGTTTGATGCGGGGAAGCTGGGCGCTGTACCAGGTGTGTTTTTGCTGGCAGATGCTAGTTAGGAACTGACTGGCCGCGATCGGTAGCGGAGCCAGCGGTAGGTTCGGCAGGAGTCTGTCGTGACGAATGATGGGCTCGAATGACACCTTCACCGTGCTTCGTCGAGCTTGTCTTGGGTGCTGTGCGCTTTTCCGCGAGCTCGGTGTGATCATCTGAGCCGGCTGACCCTCGTGGAAGTACGGAAATCCCTGTATCGCCAGGGCAGAGATCCCGCCTGCGATCCAGGATGGATGAGCCATGAAATGCCCGCGAACCCGAACATCGTGCGGAAACTCCAGCGGAGGGCGGCTGGCGTGGCGCTCGAGAATCGCAGCTCGTTGCTTCGCGGTTTGGGCCAGTTCCAGAGCGCGAAGAATTTCGGGTGGCTTCGCGAGCCAAGTCTTAAAGGTGCACGGCTCGAAGTATCGATGGAGCATGGTGCGGGTAACCCCAAGCTCTTGCAGCTGTTTCCAGGTGTGGGGCACCTCCTGGTACCTGCGGTTCGTGAAGTTGCTCGGCAATAGCATTGGTCCCCCCCGTTTCTTTCGCCGGGCAGCCCGCCGACCAGGTGCGCGGCTATCGCGCGTGGTGAGCAGGGCGCGCTCGCCAGGCTGTCTCACTCCCCACGTGCGCTTGCCTGGCTGTCCCCACGTGTTCGCTCCCCGGGCGTAGCACTCCGGCTAGAGCGCCAGTGAATCCCCCGCAGCGATATCCGCTCAGTGATGTCCCCTGGTAGCCCCTGAGTGTCGGGCCAGTCGAGGTGAATTGCTGTTGGTTTCTTAGCTATTAGACAATCCGGCGGGCGCTTTGGTTCCCGGTCCGGGCAGATGAATGCAGTTTTGGGCCGTCACGTGTCACGTTCTGCCGGTTTTTTGACACGCCACGGCCCAAAACCGGCGTTTGCCCCAAGACAGCCGAAAACCAGCGGTGGATGCCAAGGCGGGGTCAAGGGCTGCCATCATGGCTGCTCCCGCTAACACGGGCAGGTGCGCCCCCGTTTTGGGCCGTCACGTGTCACGTTCTGCCGGTTTTTTGACACGCCACGGCCCAAAACCGGCGTTTGCCCAGCCGCCCCGGGACCAAGCCCCCGCCTCCAGCAATCCCCGGTAACCCGAGCCCAAGCCCCGAAAGCTACCGCCCCAAGTCGCGCAGGACGTTGCGCACGTGCTGCCCAGCCTCGGGCCCCTCGTAGGCCTCCACGACCTCGTCCACTGCCCCGGCCTGCCGAATCTCACCGTGATCAATCCACAGCGCGCTATCGCACAGCTGCGCCAGGAACTCATTGGAGTGCGAAGCGAACACCAGGATGCCCGAGCGCTTCACCATCTCAACCAGCCGCGACCGCGCCTTCGCCATGAACGCCGCATCCACGGCACCGATGCCCTCGTCAAGCAGCAGAATCTCCGGATCGATGCTGGTCACCACGCCCAGCGCCAAACGGATGCGCATACCGGTGGAGTACGTCCGCAGCGGCATCGCGAGGTAATCCCCCAGCTCCGAGAACTCCGCGATCTCATCCATCTTCCGGTTCATCGCCTTGCGCGTCTGCCCCAGGAACAGCCCGCGGATAATGATGTTCTCGTAGCCGGAGATCTCCGGGTCCATGCCCACACCCAGGTCGAACACCGGCGCCACGCGCCCGCGCACCACGGCGGACCCCCGTGTTGGCTCGTAAATCCCGGACAGCAACCGCAGCAGCGTGGACTTACCCGCACCGTTGTGCCCGACCAGGCCCACGCGGTCGCCGTCCTGCAGGTGCAGGTTGATGTCCTTCAGCGCCTCCACCATCACGGTGTTGGACTCGTTTCGCCCGATCGCGCCACCGGCCGCACCCAGGAACGTGTGCTTCAGCGACCTGGTCTTCGCGTCGAAGATCGGGAAATCCACGCAGGCGTTGTAGGTGTCGATGCTGACTTGCTGCTTCATTCTTTTTCTTTCTTTTTTTAGGACGCCAACCCGTTCGCCTTGTTACACCCAGTAGCTAACCCGGAAGCGCCACTTCCGCATGGCCAGCAGGGCAAGGCCCAGGCCCACCACGGTCATGGCGATCACGATGTACCAGGAGGACGCCTCGACTGGCACGTTGATCATCGGCCCGCGCACGATCTCCAGGTAGTGGTACAGCGGGTTGAGCTTGGCCAGCGCCGCCCGCTCGGCGACCGCACCACCTTGATCGGTGAGGGTTTGTGCGGTCCACACGATTGGCGTCATATAAAAGGCCAGCTGGACGAGGGAGTCGAGCAACGGGGCGACGTCGCGAAAACGGGTCGCGACGATACCGAAGAACATGGTCACCCACACGCCGTTGATGATGAGCAGAGCGAGCCCCGGCACTGCCAGGAGCACCTCCCACCCGACGGGGATGCGGAAGATCGCGAGCAGCGCCAGCCAGATCACGAGGTTGTGCAGCAGGAAGAGGAACTGCCGCCACACGAGCCGGTAGACGTGCACGGATAGGGCGGAGGGCAGCTGCTTGATCAGGCCTTCGTTGGAGATGAAGACCTCCGCGCCTTCCTTGATGCAGCCGGCGATGAAGCCCCACATGATGAGGCCGACGGCGACGTGCGGCAGGAAGACGGCCACGTCGATGCCGAAGAGCTGGGAGTACAGCAGGCCCAGGGCGGCGGCCATCACGCCGGTGGCGATGGTGATCCACAGTGGGCCCAGGACGGAGCGGCGGTAGCGCTGCTTGATGTCCTGCCAGCCGAGGGCGAGCCAGAGCTCACGCTGCTGGAATCCCCGTGTGAGATCGTCCCAGGCGGCGGCGAAGGTTTGCGAGCGCGAGGCTGGGATGTCGCCGTCGTGGGTTGCGGTGATCCTGCTGAGGTCTGTCATGAGTATCGCATTCTAGTAGGAGGTGCGGACACGGTCGCTCAAGCGCGCCGGGGCTGCCCGCGCGGCCTCTGATGTTGCGACGCGTGTCACGCTGCAGTTTGCGCTTTGTGCGCAGCGGAATCGCGGTTGAGCTGGCCGTGAGCCCGCGGCGCCGCTCCTGAGGCGGCGGGCGGAGCAACTCTCGGGTTCAGGCCGGATCGCCCTTGGCTTCTGGGGCGGACGTTGTCAGGGCGCGCTGGTATTGTTTTGGCGTGACGGAGCCCGGGTCGCCGCGGATGCGGTTGGCCTGCGGTTTCACGCCGGTGCCGATGGTCGCTGGTTTGCTACGACGTCAGCGCCTGGTTCCGGTCGGTGTCAGAGCTCGGCGCCAGCGTCCGGTGCCAGCCGCCAGGACCTTAGGACGTCAGCGCCTGGTTCCGCTCGGCGCCAACGCGCGGTGCCAGCGTCCGGCGTCGTGCCCGGTGACGCCGCGCCGCGAGCGCCGTGGGGTCACGGTGTTGCTAGAGACGTCGGCACCACGGCCCCACCGGCACCCCGGCTCACGCCGGCGCCAGTAGTTTTTCCAGGAAGGGAGATGGCTTGTTCGACAACGCACGGTTCGACAATCCCAGGGTGCGTGGTCTGTACACCTCCCTTTCCGACGGCTGGGTCTATATGAACGCAGCGACGGACCCGCAGCTACCCGAGCGCGTCTCGGGCGCGGTTTCGCGCGCCTTCCGTTCTGCCCCACTGGCCGCCCCGATTGAGGAAACCCACGGGGAACACAGCCGCGCCGCGAGCCCGGGCACGCGCATCGGCGAAAGCCACATCAAATCTGCCCGCGTCGCGATCGCGGACCTGGTCGGCGCTCGCCCGGAGCATGTGATCCTGGGCAGCTCGCGCACGCAGCTGATCAGCCAGCTCGCGGAGAGCCTGTCTCACCGCCTGCGCTTGGGCCGCCAGGTCGTCCTCTCCCGCGTCGACGACGGTGCGAACATCGACCCGTGGCTGCGCGCCGCCGACCTCTACGGCGCGGACGTCCGCTGGGCGGAGGCCGACCTGTCCACGGGCGTCCTCCCCGCCTGGCAGTACACGGAGCTGGTCAGCCCGGAGACCGCGGTCGTCGCGGTGGCAGCCGCGAATGAGCACGTCGGCACGGTCACGGACGTCGCCGCGATCGGCCGGACCGTGCACGCAAAGTCGGACGGCATCTTCGTCGTCGACGCGAACGCCGTCGCCCCGTTCCACGTGATCGATATCGCTGACCTGGGCGCGGACGTCCTGGCGCTGGACGTCGCGACCATCGGCGGTCCGTCGATCGGTGCGCTGGTCTTCCGGTCGGTGGAGCTGATGGGGGAGCTGTTCCCGCACCCGCCGCGCCAGTCCCGCGCCCGCGCGGCGGCCCGTTTCGGTGCTCATAAGGACGTTGCCCCCGGCCCGGGTGGTCTCGCGCTGCGCGGCGCGGTGCACCCGTCGGTGGAGCGCGCCCGCGAGTGGCTGGAACTGGGCGGATTGAGCGAGGGTCTGCTCGGAGGGGTGTCCGCGGCGGTGGATCACCTGGCGGACCTGGCGTCCGATGCGGAGGGTGACTCCCTGCGGGGGACGCGTCGACGTCGCCTGCGTGGCGGGCTTCCCCTGGCGGAGGACTACGTGCACGGCCTGGCCCGGATGGTGGTTGATGGGCTGCACGGTCTGCCGGGGGCGCACGTCATTGGCCTGGAGGGGGAGTACGAGGAGCACTTCGACTACGACTCGGTGGAGCGCATCCCTCGCTTGAGCTTCTTCATCGATGGGGTGCCGGCGGAGGCGGTGCACGACCGCTTGTTCGCGCAGGGTGTGGTCACCAGTGTGATTCCCCCGGGTGATTCGGAGCTGCTGGAGCAGATGGGGGTTTTCGAGTCCAGCACGGGAGCGGTGTGCGTGGGGCTGAGCGTGCACAACACGGTCGGCGATGTGAATCGCCTGCTCCGCGCGGTCGCGAGCCTGCGCTAGCCGCAGCCCGGCTTGGGTGAGGGGGCCCTAATCCTGCGGGACCTCGAAGACCACCTTGCCGGTGACCTCGCCTGCCAACAGTGCCTGATGGGCCGCGGCGGCGTCCTGAATGGGGACGGTGCGGTCGATGTGGTGGCTGATCTTCCCGCTTTCGAGCAGGGGCCACATCTCCTCGAGCGTGCCGCGCACGATGCGGGCCTTATCCTCGGCATCGCGGTAGCGCAGCCCCGTCGCGGAGATCGTGCCGCGCTTGTTGAGCAGGCGGGCGATGTTGAGCTCGCCCTTCACCCCGCCCTGCATGCCGATGATCACCATGCGGCCGTCCATCGCCAGGGCCTTGACGTTGGAGTCCAGGTATTTCGCGCCGATGATGTCGAGGATGACGTCCGCGCCGCCGAGCTCCCGCAGCACCTCCGCGAAGTCCTCCTCCTTGTAGTTGATCAGCGTGTCTGCGCCGTAGCGGCGGCACACGTCGAGCTTCGCCTGGCTGCTCGCGGTCACCGCGACCTTCGCTCCGATGGCATGGGCGTACTGCGTGGCGAAGAGGCCGATGCCCCCGCCGCCGCCGTGGAACAGGGCGAGCTCGCCTTCGCGCAGCCCCGCGATGTCCGCAACATTTGACCACACGGTGCACGCGACCTCCACGACGCTGGCGGCCTCCGCGAGGCTGTAACCCTTCGGGATCGGCATCAGCTGACCTGCGGGGACGGCCGCGTGCGTGGCGTAACCGCCACCGCTGAGCAGGACGGCGACCTCCTCGCCCTCCTGCCACGGGGTGCCGTCTGCCTTCGTCGCACCGTTCGGATTTTCGACGACGCCGGCGGCCTCCAAACCGATCGTCTCCGTCACGCCCTTTGGCGGCGGGTAGTGCCCCTGGGCTTGCAGGGTGTCGGCACGGTTGAGCCCGGCGTAGTGGATGCGGACCAGGGCCTCGCCCTCGGCGGGTTGGGGCTTGTCGATGGCCTGCCACTCGAGGGAGCTGGGGTCCTTCGGGTCGGTTTGGATGATGGCGTGGGCGGTGTTTGTGCTGGTGGAAGTCATGGCGCCCAGCCTAGCAACGGCTGCAGACACGGGCCCCGGATTCGGCCGATGCCCTCGTGCTGGCTAGGTGCGCGTGCCAGTTTGTGCCCGCTAATTGCCCAATTTTTGCCCAATCTGTCGGGGGTGTGCCCGTTGTTTGCTCAATATGTCCCCAGCTCCGCATGATGGCGGCGCCCGTCGGGAAGTACCGACGCCCTCGTGCGTTGGGCAGTTTTTCGTGCGCTAGCAGGAACTTTGGGAGCCGAGGCAGGCAGCAAAAACGCAAGCGGTGCAGCATGCGAAAATCCCCAGGTAGCTGGTGCTACCTGGGGATCTCTATCAGCGGAAGTAGAGGTGTCTGAAGTCACGACATA